>QKAA01000002.1 GCA_003247275.1 bacterium
TTACGATTTTTCTATGGACAACTTCAACAATGAACAACAACCTGGGGCAAGATATAACAATTTTGACACAGAACCAAAAATCAACCTCAGACAACGAGACAAACTTGTCGCCGTCTTAACCAGAAATGATCCCACTTTATTTCAAACTAGAGAAGTTACTCTAGATCCAGATGAGCAAAAACGCTGTCTCTCGGACATTTTTACAGGAATGATCAACTCAAAAACAGTCACCAACAGCATCTCCAGAATCAGAGCCTCCCACCAAGAATCTCCCGCCGACCAAATCTTCACCGATATGGAATCGTATGAAAAGTTTGGTCAAATTAAAGGCATGATTGCCGTCGCCACCAGTCAAAAAACCATACAAAGCGGCGAATATGACTCAGCTGCCTTCAAAAACCGCGATGCTATAAAATTTTCAAACCTAAGAACTCTGATAGAAATCTATCAAAATCCAGCAGATTTAGAAATAGCTCTCCATTCCCTCATGAAACAAGTTCAAAAAAATAACCCCCCAGAAAAATTTGCCCAATATCAAAAATCACTCCGAGTATTGCTCCATGCAGTTTATGGTAAAAGAGCAGAATATTGGGAACAATACAAATTACTTTATCGAGAAGCCTACTCAAATCAACCTGAACCAACCTCAGAAAAAAACAATCTTATCAGTAATGAAGGATCTATCCCAAAATCAAATAATCAAGAAGGTCCGGACAATCAGGACATTAACTCTCGTAAAAATGACGAAATAGATGCCGAAAGAGTGGCTAAAATCATCCCAATGATAGTATCAGCAAAAAAGATTCCCCTCATTACAGATAGCGAGGGCCACATTCACCTTTTTAGTATTCCCGAAAATCCTCAAATTACTGACCAACAAGCTGAAAAAATTATCCGCAGCATGGGTCAAGAAATAAAGAAGCTTAATCCCGAAATTGTCGGCCCCATTATGAAAAATAAGCTGCTATCAACATTTCAGCCCTCAACATATGCCAGATTCGAGGGTACTGAAACTGCTGACGGTTTTAATACTAAAAACTCTATTTATAGAGTCCTTATCACTCACGTAAACCACAAAGAATATTTCGAGAATATATAACTAAAAAACCTCTCTTCACCCCCTCCTAACCTTGTGGTACAATTCCGCATATGCAAACAAACAGTCCCTCAAAACAAGGGAAGGTTGTTGGTGGCTTTATTCGTCAGGTGCGTGATGAATTAAATCAAGTAACCTGGCCTACCAAAAACCAAACCGTTAAACTTACTACCGTTGTTATCGCTGTTTCGCTGCTAGTGGGTGCTTATCTTGGAGCACTCGACTATCTTTTTACCCGCCTCATGGGTTTTATCATTTAGACATGAAATAAAGATATGCCAAAGAAAACAACTAAAAAAACCAGTAAAAAACCAGCTAAAGCTAAAAAACCAGTCGTCGCCGAAGTTGCGGAAACAGAAGCTAAAAAAGAGGAAAAGCCAGAAGCTGAAACCAACAAAAATCATTTTGTGTTAACCAAAACCGATGATAAAACTGGTAAATGGTACGTGCTCCACACCTATTCAGGTCACGAAAATTCCGTTGCCATCAACTTAATTCAACGTGTTGAAACCATGAAACTCGATGGTCGTGTCCTCGAAATCTTAATCCCCACCCAAAATAAAATCCTTATCAAACGTGGTAAGAAAGCTTCCGTTAAAGAAAAGATTTTCCCTGGCTACATGTTGGTTAAACTCGTCCTCGACGATGAAACTTGGTTAGCCGTTCGCACCACCCCAGGAGTAACCGGTTTTGTCGGCGTTGGTAGTAAGCCAACTCCCCTTCCTCCCCAAGAAGTTGTTTCCATCAAACGCTTTATGGAACAAGAAGCTCCCAAATACAAGGCCACTTTCTCCGTTGGCGAAGCTGTCAAAATAGTTGAAGGTCCTTTTGCCGATTTCTTGGGCACCGTTGATCACATCGACGAAGCCAAAGGTAAAGTTCACGTCCTGGTTTCTATCTTTGGTCGCGAAACCCCCGTCGAACTCGACTTCCTTCAAGTCAGCAAGATCTAAACTCACAAGCTTTTTTTCACTAACAAAAACAAACAAATTCCTTCTTCTGGGTTCTCTTGTCTCTTGCCCTTCTCCGTAGTACGCTAAATAGAGTATGAAGAAAATTCTCATCATCGAAGATCATTTAGGTCTCCGATCTTTGGCTAATCAAATTTTTACTGCTGCTGGATACACTGTTACCGAAGCTTCAAACGGTCAAGCTGGACTAGATGCTGCTGTCCAAGGTGGCTTTAACGCCATTGTCTGCGACCTCAAAATGCCCATCATGGATGGCATGACTTTTTTGGCCGCCCTCCAACAACACCCTCCCACCAGCCCCAATGGTCCTATCATTATCTATAGTAATTTCATCTATGAATATGCCAAAGATGAAGCTATTCGTCGCGGTGCCTCCGCTTTTATTGCTAAAGACACCTTAGGTACTGGCGAGCTTGTTTCCGAAGTTGAACGTATCATAAATCAACAATCTCTTGCCTCAGAATTTAATACCACCTCCACC
This sequence comes from bacterium, assembly GCA_003247275.1. Classification (GTDB taxonomy): domain Bacteria; phylum Patescibacteriota; class Microgenomatia; order UBA1400; family RBG-16-45-19; genus SZUA-360. The sequence goes on from QKAA01000002.1 coordinate 2,549, forward strand.
GACAATTCGAATTCTCCAGCAGAAAATCAAGGATAGATACGTCATGGCCGTCAAACGTAAGCGCAGTCGCAAACCGCCTCAACCCAAGCTTGATATGAAGTTGATTGAAAAATTCTTACGGGACTACAAACGTATGCCTTACAAAGACAAGACTTCCATCATGGCTGCCCTCCTTATTCTTATGGCTATTCCTCTTGGATTTATGTACGCTTCTGCCCCCAAAACCCCCACCACCCTTGATGTGGCTCCACTCGACATCGCTCCGGCTACCGAATGTTACGTCACTGGTTGCCTTGATCAACTTTGCTTGGACCACCAAATCGATACTCCCACCACCAGTTGCGAACCACAACCTCAATACCAATGTTTAGAATTCAGTCGTTGTGAAGTCCAAGACAGTGGCTACTGTGGCTGGACCGAAACTCCCGAATATCTTTCCTGTTTAGATGATTTATAGCAATTACATAAACCCATAAGGATTCACATGAACCCAAGCGATCAGCCCGTCATCCAGCCCGAAATAGTCCCAGAAAACAAACCCACCCTTAAACAACGAGCAATCGCCTTCACCTCATGGTTTAAGCATCTTTCTAAAAAACAAAAAACCTCACTTATTACTTTTGCTTTTCTCCTCATCGCTATTCCTATCGGCGTTGTGGCCACCTTTTATCAAATCCGCGAGCGCTCCAAAGCTGCCCCTGAAACTCCATCCATTAGTTTACCCATCACTCCTCCTGAAGAACTTATCAACACCGCCATCAGACTTGTGAGTGAAAATCACGTCAACCTCTGGGCAACCAACACCGCCACTTTTAATCCCAATAATACTGGTGAAACCCTTGAATTTTGGTTTAAATTTGATCAACCAGAAAATCTTGAATCATCTATCGTCAATCTCTCTGGCCCCGATCGACAATTAAGTATTTCTTTGGTATTCTCTCAAACTAGAGTTGACTCATCAGCCTTTATTAAAGTCGTCGTTCCCCAAACCAACGATAATAACAAAGGTTTCATTCTTCGCACCACTCCTCTCCAAGCTAACACTTGGTACCATATCGCCTATACCCAAGATACCGTCACCAAGAAAAGTGTCTTATACCTCAATGGTCAACAAGTCGACGACCAAACATACACAGGCCCTTACAACCTCTTTGAATCCATTCCTCACATCCAAATTGGTTCTACTGAAGATCTAATGCTTTCAAATCTTCCCGGTTTCACTGGGGTTCTTGAAGACTTCCACATTTCTTCCATAAACCGCTATCATAACAATTTTGAGCCTTTATCCTTCAACCTAGCTCAAGCTGATGCATTCACCTTAATACTTTGGAAATTTAATCACAGCAACAAAGATTACAGTATTTATAACATTCCTTGGTCTGCTATTGGCGACTATGGGTATGTATCAACCTCAGATGAACCTTACCACAGCGTTTGTAACGAAACTGGCCAATGTATTTCTATTCCTGGAACCGGTGATGATCAATGTCAGACTGATTTCGAATGTCAAGTGAATGAGGAAACAGGGCCACTCATTGGCGTCGGTTGTACTATTGCTGGCTGTTCAAGCCAACTTTGTGTCAATGAAGAAGTGGGCCCCATCAGCACTACCTGTGAATGGAAAGAAGAGTATTCCTGTTACAGAACTTCAGACGCTCGCTGCGAAAAACAAGATTCTGGCGACTGCGGCTGGACTCAAACCCCTGAATTGCTCGCCTGCCTTGGCATTGAGCAAGAATCTCCTCCAACAGGACCAACTCCACCTGCCTCCCCCATCATCAGTCCCCGCCCTGGCACCCCTTCTCCCACTCCAAAAGCTAACAATGAAGAAAAGACTCAACAGGAAGAACAGGCTAACAACAATTCATCTGACGAACAAACTTCCAACCTATGTCAGGATCAAGCTCCAACGAGCCCCGCTGATCTCTATCAAATCAACGCTGATAGCACCAACGCCACTCTCTACTTTGCTCCTGCTGGAGAACCTTATACCCACTACTTAATCCAATTTGGTGAAGGTAACAGCATGCAACACAGCACCAGCTTTGAAGCGAGCAGCGCCACCGGTGCCCTTACTGCCGATATCCACCTCCTCAAATCAAATACCACTTACACCTTCCAAATTCTTGCCTTCAATCACTGCGCTGCTAACGATTGGAGTAATCAAATGACCATTCGTACCACTACTGGCACCACTCGCACCTTCTATAAAAACATTCCCCTAGCAGTCCGTAGCAATGTCGCCCGGATTTTAGGTAGTTTCACCGGCAACACTACTGCCCCAACTACCAAATTAACCCCCATTGAAACATCGACTCAAGAAACACCCAGTCAAACGGAAACATATCAACAAACTACTACCCCTGATTATCAGGCTCCCCAGCCATCAGACAACTTCGTTCAACGGGTAATCAAGTCAATTGCTAAGCTTTTTTATAAGGAATAAGTCCAAAGCCCACAACCATCCAACCTAAAATTTCCGTCATGATTGAAATCACATTCAATTGTGATGCCAATAAAAAGGCAACACCCCCCATTAACCAAGGCGAATAATCCACCTGTTTTTTAGCCAAAAAAATTAATTGACGCAAACTGCTCCACCACAACAAAGTATAGGCAATCAGCCCCACCAAACCCGTTGCCACCATTGCCTCCATCAGGCTTGAATGTGCTTTGTCTGTATAAATATCAAAACGCACTGGATAGGGCCAAATCACTGATTCCACCGCCTTATCATAATGAGCCCAACCCCAACCAAAAAAAGGTTTTTGAGTCCAAGCAATAGCCCCTCGCCGCCACATTCTCGCCCGACTTTCTGCATCAAATGTTTTTGTTGGCCGAAACACCCATACCAAAAAAACCACACAAAACAAACCCGTTAGTCCCCAAGCAAACCACCTCACCTTTGAAACTCTCACCCATCGCCACAACAATATCACTAGCCCTAATCCCAAAAACAAAAACGATTGAGTCAGACCAATCGCCAATAAATGCAACAGTGCTAACGTCATCCATAGCCATTTCTTTTTTATCATTGCTCCCATACTCACCACCAAAGCTAAACTAACTGTCAAATAACCTGCCAAAAAATGAGGATTCCCAAAAGCCAACCCAATCGAGCCATCACTCCACCAAAACGAGGCTGGTGTAATTAATCCCAAAATGGGAAAACTCCACAACAGCAACACTCCCAACGACACCAATAAGGAAGCCAACAGCTGAAATCGTAATAGCCATAGAGGAGCCACACCACTCAAACCTACACTCACAGCTAATGCCGCCAACATTATCTGTGTTCCCAATCCGTCTTCTCGATAATAATTCCCCGCAAAAGCCTTATCAAAATCGCTTAAAGAGGCCAAAATAATTACCCCTACCCATAACAATACATATTTAATTCTCACTATTTTGATTAACCGCCACTGCAACAGCAATAACCCTAACAAAATCACCACCCACAATCTAAACACAATGACTCGAGGCACTTCAAAAGCAATCACTTGGTTTAAATCCCACACCCAAGGTAAAACAAGTAAACCTAAACCCAACCACCAATGAGATAGTTTTCGCGCCACCGGAGCAATATTTCTAACAACAGCTTTCACCCCACTATCGTAACCCAAATTCACCCATATTTTCCTCACTACACTTCACTCTTGTGTTTGATCAGCTTTTTGATATACGCTAACACCATAGGATAAAAATTAAGCTAAAAAAAGGAACATCATGCCTGCCCCCAAGAAAAAAGTTGCGGCCAAACGAAAGCCAGCTGCCAAAAAAGTTACTGCCAAAGTCTCTACTCCAGTAAAAGCCGACCCTTATAAATTCCTAAAGACTCTCATCATCCTTCTCATCCTTTCCGTCATGTACTTAGGATACGTTCTTACCTACCTTCGATAAACAAAAACAACCATAACAATCAAAGCCCGCAAATTCACGCCGGGCTTTTTTGTAGATCCCCCTCCTTCTTGATAAACTCCCCCTCCACCTGATACAATACCCCCCGCTGTTACTCATTTGTTAGAACCTGCAATTCCACAGTTGCAAACTAACAACTCGCTTCATATTAATTTATTTCCGTAGATTTATCTGCGAAATACTAGGCAAAATATATGGCAAAAAAAGTTAAAACAATTCTTAAATTAAACCTAACCGCCGGGCAAGCAAATCCTGCTCCTCCCATCGGTCCTGCTCTCGGTCAGCATGGTGTTAACATCATGGAATTCTGTAAAACCTATAACGAAGCTACCAAAGATCGTATGGGTCAAGTTATTCCTGCTGAAGTCACCATTTTTGAAGATCGCTCTTTCACCTTCGTCACCAAACTTCCTCCCGTTTCTGAAATGATCAAACAAACCCTCAAACTAAAAAGTGGTTCCCAAAAACCCAGTAAGGATTTTGTCGGCACCCTAACCCAAGATCAACTCAAGAAAATTGCTGAAGATAAAATGGGTGACATGAACTGCGAAACTGTTGAATCAGCCATGAAAATGGTTGCTGGCACCGCTCGCTCCATGGGCATCAAGACTGAATAAGACATCAATTCATAATTACTCACTATTACCACAGCGGCCCCATTAAATCCGTTTGTGGAAGAGAAAGGAAATAAGCCTATATGGCTAAACAAAAAATGAAGACCGTCGACATGTCGGTCACCGTTGAAGATTACGACCAAGAGGTCGCCAAGGCAAAAAAGGCCGAGGAAACTAAAGCTCAAGCAGAAGCTGATCCAGAAGCAGAGTCAAAGACTCCCGTTTCTGCCAAAAGAATCCACGTTCGTTCGAAAAAATATCAAGCCGTCCGCGCTAAAGTCGACCGCACCAAGAACTACCCCCTTGATCAGGCTGCCGAAACCGTGCTCCAAACTTCTTATTCCAAATTTACCGGCTCTATCATTGCTGACGTCGTCGTTAAAGACCAAAAAGTCAGTGTTGATGTGGCTTTTCCTCACTCCACTGGTAAAACCGTAAAAGTGGCTGTGGTTACCGAAGCGCTACTCAAGAAAATTGAAGCTGGCACCATTGACTTTGATATTCTCGTTTCCCACCCCAAATTTATGCCACAATTGGCAAAACTTGCCAAAATTTTAGGTCCCAAAGGCTTAATGCCTAACCCTAAAAACGGCACTATTTCTCCTGATCCCGAAAAACGGGCCAAAGAATTAGAGAGTGGCAAAACCACTATCAAAACTGAGCGCAAAGCCCCTCTAATTCACGCTATTGTTGGTAAAACTGACCAAAAAGCCAAAGAAGTTGCTGCTAACGTTGAAGCGTTAATTAAAGCTATCGGCGTCACCAAAATCACCAAACTCACCCTCTCTGCCACCATGGGTCCTGGTGTCAAAGTTGATATCAGCAAAATCGCTCAATAAGCAAAAACAAAAACATCAAAAATTAAAGGCGGGCTCACCCCCGCCTTTTTTAGTAATCAAAAAAATTTACTTCCCCACTACCACGACCCACTCACCCTTCACCTCATGCGGCAAACCAGCCAAAACTTCCTTTACACTCCCCCTAATCACTTTCTCATGCATTTTGGTTAGCTCTCCACAGGCTGCCACCTGCAAACCTTCTAACTTGCCCAAAGTGTCTCTCAACCGCTTGGGCGATTCGTATAACACCGCCATCGTGACTAAGCCCGAATCTAAAGCCTGTCTCATTTGCTCCACTGTTTCCTGCTGATGTTTTTCTTTTTTGGGCAAAAACCCTAAAAACAATACCTTCGAAGCATCCATACCACTGACTACAACCGCCGTATCCAAAGCTGACGGCCCCGGAATAACCTCGACTTCATATCCAGCTTCTCTTACCGCATCGACTACTTTCCAACCCGGGTCAGAAATACAGGGCATACCCGCATCCGTCACCATCACTACATTTGTACCTGTTTCCAACCAAGCAATCACTTTGGGAATCATCCTTAGTTGTACATTCTCATCTAAGCGAAATAATGCTGGCTTCGATTTGTACTGTATGTTATCTACTTCCAACTTCGTCAGTTGTGACAATAATTTGCCCGTCACTCGCGTATCTTCACACACGATCACTTCCGCCTCCGCCAACACCCGCATGGCTCGAAGCGAAACATCTTTAATATTTCCAATCGGCGTCCCCACCACTAACAATTTTCCAAAATGACTCATAGTTTCATTGTACAAGAAGGTCTACCCTTCCTAATCAATAAATTTAGAGATATGATATCGTCATATTTAAATTTGTTTGAACCAAAGCCAAATAACAGCCATCTGGCAATTTGATTCAATCGATCCTTAACAAGCATTAGAACAAAAAAAAGGAGGCATCCACAAACTATCCCGTTTCACCCAAGTCGTCATGCTACCAAAAATGTAGCAACTACTTTCTTCCCCAAGTTGGTATTTCTCACAGATACCCCAAGTCCAGAAAGGAAAATTCATGTCTCAAAATACTTCGAAACAAACAATCAATCAACCACAATTTTTAATTGCACAATTTGCAGTTGTCCCCAAAAACCCCGACGCATGTAGTAACTGCACAGTAACAGATTGGCGTACTTGCCTAAAATGCAGTAATAACAAGGGTTGTAACCAGTAACTTTTTTTGTTTCTAGCGCTTAGTGCGTCTTGGGTATTTCTCTCTATCAAGGGATCCTTATTTTCACCACACCCCTTCCTACATAGAAACCACCCAAGACGCACGCCATTTTTTCAAATTTTTTTCAACATCAATAAAAAACTACACCAAATTAAGCTTTATACCGACTTAACCTTGACATGTTTCTCACTCTCGATTATCATCCTAAAAGTTTTTAACTGACTTACTTAATCAAACTAATAATAGGAACTTATACAAATGCCATTAGCCGAAATGTCCCAAGAGAACATGGCCAGATATATTAACGACAATCTTCCAAAATACGATCTCGAGGTTTTACGATGTATGTCCATGTCATCCTTACTTGTCCTCGCTAAAAACATTCAACCTATAGAAAATCCCAAACCAATTGATTCAACCATCCCCACACTACCAGATGGTAATCGCTATACCCGCCACAACAATGCTCGAACCCACCTTTAATCCCTTATTCACCAACACAAGTTGCACCTCCCATTACATCTGCTATAATACCTCTTGTTCCTAAGACCACAGGCCACCATAAGTCCTGTCGAGGCGCACAACCAAGTAAAGTCAACCAAACACTTTATCACCTGTTGCCTCGCCATGTGCGGGGTTTTTTAATGACAAAAATCGTACAAGTTTAATCAATAAAAAGGACATCAATATGCCAAGTCAACAAAACCAAGAGTTAGTCAAAGATACTATCGACAAAATCGGCCGTTCTAAAAATGTGGTCATTGTCGAATATCAAGGTCTTTCCGTTAAAGACCAGGTCCAGCTTCGTGCTGATATCAAAAAAGCTGGCGGCGAATTAAACGTCACCAAAAACCGTCTGGTCAAATTAGCCCTCAAAGATCGCCTCAAGGATATTCCCGCTGAAATCGACGAAGCCCTCAATGGCCCTTCCGCTATTGTCTTTGGTTATGAAGACGCTGTCGGTGCCACCAAAGCTATCATCGATTTTGCCAAAGATCACGAAAGTCTCAAGGCTAAAGTTGGTGTTTTAATGGCTGATTCCGCCGAAAGTACCGATAAAGTCCTTTCCGCCAAAGACATTGAAGCCCTATCCAAACTTCCTGGTCGCCAAGAACTACTCACTATGTTGGTGGTTCAACTCCAATCCCCAGTCCAGGGTTTCTACAATGTCCTCAAAGGCAACCTCTCTGGCTTGGCCCGAGTTTTAAACGGCATCAAAGAACAAAAAGAAGCATAAATATCAATTAACAATAAATTAACAAAGTGACTCGTCACTAATAACAAGGAGAAAAAAATTATGGCAGACATTTCAACCAAAGTTGCCAAAGTTATTGAAGAAGTCGAGAAATTATCCGTTCTCGAATTATCTGAATTAGTTCACGCTCTCGAGGATAAGTTCGGCGTTTCCGCTGCAGCTCCCGTAGCTGTCGCCGCCGCTCCTGGTGCCGCCGCTGCTGCTCCAGCTGAAGAGAAGACCGAATTCGACGTCGTTTTAGCCGCCGCTGGCGCTAACAAAATCGCCGTCATCAAGGCTGTTCGTGAACTTAACCAATCTTTAGGTCTTAAAGAGGCCAAAGATCTCGTCGAAGCTGCTCCTAAAGCAGTCCTAGAGGGTGTCAAAAAAGAAGATGCTGAGGCCGCCAAAGCCAAACTCACCGAAGCTGGCGCTCAAGTTGAATTGAAATAATTCACTTCTTTTACTCTAAAAGAATCAAAACTAACCCCTGGAATCCGCCAACCGGCTGACCAGGGGTTTTTAGTTCCCTTTTCCTTCCACTTGCCTGAGGCTTCATTTTCCGCTACTCTAGTAATAGCAGTAAGGAGATTTTTTATGCCTAAAAAAACAAACAAACAACCTCAAAATGACTTCTTCTTTTTTATTGTCATTTCTGTTTTTGCTATCTTGACCATTTTTGCCGCTGGCTACATGGGTAATGTTAGAAAAGCCGCCATTCAGGCCAGCCAACAAAAAGCCCTCGACGTTGCCCCCTTAGACATCGTCCCCCAAAAATAACCACAAAAAAGCCCAGAAATGATGGGATGATTATCCCCCACTTCCGGGCCTTATTTTTGCGACTATTTTCCTATATCCCAAATATCCCAAACCCAATCGTTATTCACCTTAACAATTGAGGGAAAAGCTGAAAAACCAAGAATTTCACTCAATTCTCGAGTTGCCTGCTCCAGTTGAATAACAGCTCCATCTGGATTTTGAGTCAATGAAGGTAAATGTTGATAATACTGAGCTAAATTCAGTATTTGGGTCAATCCCTTTAAATCAGTCATCCTTCGCAATCGCTCAACTTCTTGATTAAACACTGGCTCCAAATCAGTGAGACAATATCGCCTCATCATGGCAAAACGACTGGCAAAACCCATCGCATACGCCAAATCTATTTCTTCAATTGACTCATCGGGAATTTGCCGCACCAACCCCAGCCAACTATCAATTTCTTCATGAACCATATCTCTGCCAAGAGTTCCAGCTACCAAATCCATTCCCCAAATATCAGTCACCTGCTGAGCATAATAAACCTGATGTGCATTACGTTGAAATTGCCGATCAGTAATATCATATTCAGGTCGAAACCGAACCGTGCTAAACAACGGATCGCGTGATTCTGCCAATTTTGCCTTCGATAACATCAAAGCGATATCTGTTCGATAGGCATCAACCGATAAACCATTCATCGGCAACGTCAATTGATGCGCTTGTTCTGATTTACTTGAAGCTAGCCGTACGTCTCCCACGTTGCCATAAACTTGATTCAATCCCCAAGTCAAACCTAACACATCCTTAAATTGCTCAATAAAAGCTCCTTCATGTTCTTTCATATAAAAACTCCTTATAAATTAATAATTATTTTTTATATTCCCTCTCATCTGGCCAACAACAAACCTGTCCTTTTGGTGATGACCATGTGAGAAGGAAAAATATATTTCTTCTTTCAAAGAAGACGGGGGAAGACACTTTGTCGTAAGACAAAAGGCAAAGGCCTTCCCCAAGTCAACAAGACTAACTTTTTGTGTTTTCGGCATTATCTATCGATTTCTCGACAGCGAATGATAGCTATTTGACAGCTACGCCGCGGGCACACCCCTTCATCATTCTTTAAAAAAACGACTACTTCGCGATCTCGCGAAGCTCATGGGGCAGGCGCTTGCCCACCTCTAGGTAACGAGGCCCGGGTGAGGTTTCATACCCCACAGTCTGAACCTCCTCACCATTGGTGAGGCAAACAATCTGCCTCACCTTAAATGAGCCGGTGTCGTAATCCACCTTAAAAATCAGGTGGTTTGACGACATACCATAACCGCGGGCGCGGTCATAGTACTCCGGCGCCTCCTCATTCGAGGGGTCGTGATCGACCACCTCGATTCGGCATTCGTCGGGGGTGTTCATCCACCCGACGTGATTAACCCAGAGAGATTTGATCTCTCCGGAATCCTTCAGAGGCGGGAGCCCCTTCAGGATTTTTGAAATGTCCGCCTTCGGAACAATCCATCCCGAAGAACCGGACATCGTGAAATCCGGTACCAAGATTTCATCCGGGTACCGAACCACATTTTCAAAGCCTCCCCAACCGATGACGGTGGGGATCCCGGCGTGACGCAGGGCCACTCGAAGCTTGGACCACTCCGTCCAGTCGGACAGAAGAGTGGTCCCGGCCTCGGGGCGGGCGGGGCGGGCGAAGCGAACGTGGAAGCACGTTCGTTTGTTGGAGGTCAGGTCCTGGCAGACTACCAGTGACTCGACCTTGAATGTGAGCAAGGCCGATTGGCCGGGCTCACGCTCAACTTCCGCCAACTCCTTAACGGAGTCGACGAAAAACCGTATCACCCAGAGCTTATCTCCGGGGTAAACGGCCATCAGGGTGGTACCGAACGTGGGGTTTCCAAGAATTTTGGCCATGGTTTCCTCCTATTGCCTTGGACAGTATGGCTACCAGCCAAAGCGAGGCCGCATGCTACCGTTACCTGTCTTTCGATTCAGGTGTCACATGCAGATCAGATTTATCTGATGTCAGATAGTTTGATAATCTCGCGTCACTATCACGCTTCATTTTCGGATGATCTCCGTTGTCTTCTAATGATTCCTCGATCGCAGTGAATTGCCATACGCAAAGCTTATGCGCGAATAAAATTCGCGGCTCGCAGCAATTTACTGACCCTGTGGCACAGGCGTACTTTTCAGTACCTTGGTTTCCTAAAAAAACAATCTAACTAAGGAAGACAATCTAAACAGAAATAATTTCTATCCAGGTTGTCTCCCTCAATCATGTAAGAAGATTTATTTTAGTCGTTTTTCATTAAAGGCGTTATACCGCCTTCTTTGAAAGAAGAAAAATTGATTCACTTGTTAACGTGCTACGCAACTAGATTGCTTTAAACAGCTATAGGTCTTTTTCATCGAGAAATCCTCATTAAGCCTATAATCTACCGTTTTAGCGCCTATAAGCGGTCATAGAAGTACCGTTCTATAACAGACGGTTTTGGAAAATTGATATGTTGGTCAATCCTCCGGCAAGCTGACAAGACGGGTCACCTGCCGCAAGATTGAAATTCTTGCGATTACAAAATCAAGTTATTGAGCCTCGAATCGTTGTTTACGAGTCTCAATACGGTTAACTCTATCAATAAAATTCCTGGCATATCTATTTGCTACACCTTCACTAATTCCAAATAATTGACCTATTTGACTTGAACTAAGCTTAGGTAATTGGATATCTCTTCCCAGAAGGAGCGTTTGTTCGTAGGTGGTCAGTGGTGAAAAATCATCAACCGCAAATTCAGACTTTAGTCGATCATGTAGTGTTTTGGTATCTGCCACAATTTCCTCATCTGACTTCCCTGCCACTTCAAAGCGAATTGTGTCATTCACATCATCAATTGACCGCTGCAAGTTATCAAATCGCTCATCTGAAATCCCTGCTTCTCGTCTATTCTTCAACCGATGAGTTACTTGTAAATACGTATCCAAGTTTTCTCGATATTGCTGAGGCGAATCATTCCGCCCCCATAAACCATAGTTAAATCTCACAATTAACTCACCAGTTCGATTAGGATGAGAAATCAAATAGTCATGAAGTTTGAACACCTGATTATCTGAATCAGTCACTGGTGACATATTTTGTTGGGATAATTGTTCTTTCATAAAAAACCTCCAAATTTGTTTTTAATAATGCGATAAGAATGAGATAGCTAATTATTTGACATAAGCCTGATGTTGCTCATTCCAGACATAGTCTCCCCGACGATACATCACGGTATCCATCACCTCCGCCAGGCAGCTCAGACCGGTAATCTGTTGTTCTGGCCAGCCAGATCTAACATCATTCAAAATGCCAATCATTGACTCCATATCAGGTAAAGCAGTGTTAAAGGCTTTCAAGGCCATAGACCTTGCCAAATGTCCCAACACCCAACCCTGACGAAAGACTTGTGGATCAGCTCCTTTTTGCTGAATCCAATCCTTAGCTAACAACTCATCTTTATCCTGTCTATCCTGGCTGTAACTTTGCCCCTGATTATTACATGCAGCAGCAAAGCGTAAACCGTAAGCCAGATCTTCAGCCTTTGCCGAAACCTCTTGTCTGGAGGCAGAGCCCTTAATCAACGCGCCAATCTCATCAAAGATTGGCTGGTGAACTTGACGAGCATAATTTCCCATTTCAAGAGCACCATAGATGGTTTTATTATCAAATTTCGATAAAGTTAAAGCTTCCTCTTCTCGATCAAATAAGAGAGTAACCACTTTTTCTTGACCATCTTTTTGCAATCTCACCTGCACATTCGAATTTTCATCTTCCTCACTATAAATGTACTCGCCAACCGACCATCCGGCTGGATCTGTACCTTCATGAGCCAACTTAGTCAACGCAGCCGCACCAACAATACTGTCGACTACTTCAACTAATCCATTAGGAGAGCCATGATTTTGGGTCCACTCGATACCAATATCAAGAGCGGCTTTATATTGTTTCGAAACTGGATCATCGGGCAACAACCCAACGACACGTTCAGATAACCTGTAAATCTCACAAGAATTCAAACTCATATTTTCCTTTCTTTAAAACCACCTCACCGCACCGAACTGATATCTTTAATCCATCAAGCAGAAATCAGATTCTAAACAATATGCTTAGAATCTCATTTCCACCTTCTTTCCTTCTTCAGATAAAAATATGCTTTGGACAGGATATGTATATCTGGGACAGGGTCCTTGAATAGTAATCCAAGGTTCCCTTTCGGGACAAGAAGGATGGAATTGTCTTGTCTAAAAACGCTCATCTCCCCGCTTCGTCCAAAAATGACTATGCTAAAAAGTCAAAGGATCTATTAGTTTGAATGATCGTTTAGTTTGATCGAGTTCCCCGCGTCTTTACCTCAGCTATTTATGGCAAAGGCAGGTTATCGAAAATTTCTGAACTCCTAAAATTCCAAAGAGGGCAGCTCTTTAGGGTTAGAAATTCAGAGCGCTGCTATGAAGTGTTCTTAAAGGCAACAAGTTTCCTGCAGACAGGTTCATGGAAGATCAACTCCTCCAGGCAAAAATCCTTATCTCTTTAAGAGCGGCTGAATAGTAAGTTCAGAGCAGTGCGGTAAGGTAGTTTGTTAATGTTCATTGACAGCATTAACTGTCATTGCCGCGAATAATAGCATTATGTTATAGGTTTGTCAATAGTCAATTACTATTATCAAAAACAAATACTAGATCAAGAATAAAATTGACTCTTGATTTGTAAATATTTTTTGACATATAATCACAATACGTATCAAGCGTTATATAATAGTAAATAAAAAGTGACAAACAATATGCCCATTGATATAAATTCAATCCTTAACCAAATCGGTCTCACCAGCGAACAAGCCGAGATTTATCAATCACTCCTTCAGCGTGGTCCTCAAACCGCCACTCAAATAGCTAAAAATACTCCAGTCAAACGCACCTACGTCTATAAAATTTGCGAATCTCTCATCGAGAAAGGATTAGTTTCGCTTACTACCAAAGGGAAAATTACCACCTTTGTTCCCCAATCACCTGACAAACTAATTGACCTCGCTGAATCCCAAAAACTATCGGCCTCCCAAGCCTCCTTAGCCATTGAGAATATTCTCCCCACCCTAAGAAATAAATATAAGACAATCGATACAAGGCCGGTCGTTACCTATTACCAGGGGGAAGCTGGTCTAAAAAAAGTTTTTAACGAGATTTACTCCCCCAAGGCAGAGCCTGTCTGGGGCTGCGTTGATCTAGAGGTAGCCAATCAAGCCAT
>QKAA01000061.1 GCA_003247275.1 bacterium
AATTATAACGTTTAAAACTCTAGCAGACTCTCGAGGTGAGTGGCAAATTGTTTTGGACGAATTATCACCAGGCGTGTACCAGGCTAGAGCGAAAGCGACTTTTTCGGCTTATAACAGTGATTGGTCACAGCCTGTCCAGATTGAAATTTTGGCTCCGATTGATCGTTTAATCAAGAATTTTGGCGATGAGACAAGGAAATCTGTTGAGTCGACGCTCGATGCTCTACCTGCACCGCTTCGCAGTGCTGTTCAGACACTTGATGATAAGTCGAGTTCTCTCTCAAGAGTGTTGTTGCCTGCGTTGTTAACGCTGACTACCGTGGCACAGACAGGTATTCTGGCTCAGAACCTGTTTTACTTGATATTTCAAGGTTTATTATATCTTGGCCAGCTATTGGGGATTGTTAAGAAGAGAACAGACGCTGGTCTTGTGTATGATGCAGTATCGAAAAAGCCTTTGGGTCGTGCCATTATACGTTTATATGATGTCGTGACTCATCGATTAGTCGAGACGGATGTAACCTCAGCTGAGGGGACTTTTTCATTTTTACCTCCAGAGGGAGAATATTATTTGAGAGTATCTAAGCCTGGCTATTTGTATCCTTCTCGGTTAATACAATCGAGCCGCGATGGTCGTTTTACTCGAGTATACTTGGGTGGAAACCTGCTGGTGACTTCATCATCTCCTGTTTTATCGGTAGCTGTCCCACTTGATCCAGAAGCCTTTGAGCAAACAAGTTGGATGAAGATTTCCAGCCTATGGAAACGTTGGTTTGAGCCGATGAATCGGTGGTTATTGCTGTTTGGATTTTTCTTGGCAGTGCTTTCCTATAGCCGAGAGCCCTCGAGAATAAACTTCGTCATTTTATGGATGTATTTACTAGGTTTAGTGTATTTTTTCTTGAAGGGAAGGACTTTTTCCCGGAATTTTGGTTTGGTAACTAACTCTCGAGGTAAGCCATTGTCAGGTATCGAGCTTAACTTGATTGATGTTGAGTATAATCGGTTGGTCTCCAGGCGAGTTTCAGATGTAAGAGGCCACTATCGTTTCGTGGCTCCGCCTGGTAGATATAAAATCAAGATGGTGACGCCCTCATACAAGTTAGTTGAAGAAGGGCGGAATGTGTATAAGGGGGCGGAAATTGTGATTGACTCGGCCAAGGGAAAATCTCAAGCTTTAGCACCAAAAATTGTGGTAAAAAAATCCGATTAATCAATCTTTTTCTACAGATTAAATATGGGGGTGCCGGTCATTTCTTCGGGGATAGGTAGGTTAATGATTTTGAGAAGGGTGGGGGCGACATCGGCTAAAATGCCGGAGGCTTCAGCGTTTGAACCTATTTTTTGGGTTTGAGCCTCCGCCTGGTGCCAGGGGAAAGCCGCAAGGATAAAGGGGACGGGATTGATGGTGTGTTCTTTGGAAATGGCACCACTGATGGGGTCGGACATCAACTCGACGTTGCCATGATCTGCCGTCAGGGAGAAGACCCCATTTCGCCTTAAAATGGCGTTGGCCAGGCGGTTAACCTCTTGATCAACGATGGCTACAGCCTGGCAGGCGGCCTCAAAATTGCCGGTATGGCCGATCATATCGGCATTGGCATAATTAACCACAATAAAGGCGTATTTTTCTCTGGTGATAGCCTCAATTGCGGCATCGGTGATGGCCGAGGCGGACATCTCTGGATGGTCGACGAATTGATCTGGAGGATAGGATTTGACCGTCTGGTGCTCCTCATGAGTGAGGGTGGTCTCCCTGCCACCATTAAAAAAGTAGGTTACATGGGCAGTTTTTTCACTTTCAGCGATATGGAATTGACTTAAACCGGCAGCTTCGATGCAATCGGAGAGACAATTTGAAGTATTTTCCGGTGGATAGGCAATTTCTACAGGTAGGCCTGATTCATACTGAGTCATGGTGACCATGAGAAAATCAGTCAGGTTTTTTTGGCGAGGAAAGCCTAAAAAGGTGGGTACAACAAGACTTTGAGTGATTTGCCGAGCTCGATCTTCGCGAAAATTAGTGAAAATCAGGGCGTCGTTGTTGGAAACGAGACCGCTGCCGTCAAATAAGGTGGGCGGCAGGTGTTCGTCATCAAGATTTTGAGCGTAGTATTGATCAATTGCCTCGAGTGGAGTCTGACTTACCTGACCTTGACTGATGCCAAGAAGGAGATTGTAGTACTTTTCAGTCAAATCCCAGTTTTTATTGCGATCCATGGCTGTTTCTCGACCGCAGAGGGTGGCAATTTTGCCACAATGGTATTTTTCGATGGTTTGGTTGATTTTTTTGACGAAAATGGGTCCGTCTTGAGGTCCAGCATCGCGGCCATCGGTGATGAGGTGGAGATAAACCTGGTGGAGGTTATGCATGCTGGCTAAATGAATCAATTCAAGCATGTGATCCAGATGTGCGTGGACGCCGGTGGCGGAAATCATGCCCATAATGTGAAGCTTACTTTTGTGGGTTTTGGCGTGCTCAATGGCCTTGAGGAAGGCGCTATTCTCATAGAAGCTGTTTTCATTGATAGATAGGTTAATTCTCGCTAGATGTTGGAGTAGCACCCGACCGGTGCCAATGCTAAGGTGTCCGACCTCTGAATTTCCAGGCTGACCGAAGTCCAAACCAACCTCTTCTTCGGCGGCTTTAATGAGGGTATGAGGGTAGTGGCTCCAGAGGTAATCCAGGGTAGGAGTATTAGTGGCGGCAATAGCGTTACCTTTGACTTGAGTAGTGTAGCCAAAGCCATCGAGAATGCACAAACAGAGAGGTGATTGAGGGGAGATTTGATAACTCATGAGATCAGGATAGCGTATTCGTTGACAGAAGGCCAGGTTGTATAGGGAAAAGATTTTAACTGGTGGTATCTATTGTGCGTTGTGACTCAAAGTGGCGAATTGGTGGGCAAGGGCGGGCTTAGAAAGGGCATAATTCGACCTAAATAGATCTGTTTACTCTGGTTTTGATTATCCTTGGTTCGGGTTATGTTTGTCATGTATTTGAAGGTAAATTAGCCAGTTTTAAGGTTTAATCGACACTTTATTGGGGTTTTTGAGGGGGTAGACCGGCAGCATTGGTGGAGATAATTGGGGTAGATGTTTGCCATTTTCTTTTAAGTAATACAAAAATAAACTTTTAGTTTGATTTTGGCCGTTTTGGTCAATTTGATATGATTTGATCCTTTTTGATATGTTTATTGATGACAAGATTAAACGGTCTCCAGAGGTAGAGTGATTCTGCTTTTTCCTCAAGGTGGCTAGAGAAGAAAATAGCTTGACAAGCTTTCTTTGCAGTTGTTACGGTAAATATGTTGTATTCAACAGTATTGTCCGCATTAATACGGGCAATACGAGTTTGAAGGTTGTTTTCAGGACCGACAAACTCAGAGCGTGGAATGAGTAACCGACGATTCGCTGCCTGCCCTCTTCGGTTACTTTTCCTGCGTAAAAATTCTCAATGGAAATTATTGCAATTTATGCACTAATTAATTTTAGTGGTTTTTTAACAAAATTTGAGTGATTTTGGTCAGATTTTTGCGGTAATTATGCGATAATAAAAATTGAATTTAGATTGATGAGATGGGAAAAAGTTTAGGCTGGAAGTGCTCGTTTTTTGGCGAGGTTGGTGGGTGAGTGACAAGATATTAAACACGCATAAAGTATTGATTTATCAATAAAAAGTTCATAATTTAATAAACAAAAAAATACAGACCGACAGAAACCCGAAAATTGAGTTTTTGGTGGTTGGGGGTGGATGACGGTCAGTTGGATGGAAGTGATGAGGGTTAATGAAGCGGCTTTGAATTATTTCCGCAAACTTTGGGTGCGATTTTGGTGGTGATAGTGAGCGGGATGGGGGTTGGCCGATGAAAGTGGGGGTTATATTTGAATTGGGTGCGAAAATAGTGACTTGGATTTTTAGCGAGTGTTTTGAGCCAAAAGTTCGACGAATTGTGTGAGCTGGCAAATCTGGTCGGGAAGCCATGATCAATGGCTAAAGTTTGGTGAGAAAAAGCCGTTTTTGGCGATTTTACGGCCTCGGTACTTTTTGAAGGGTTTTTCCAGGCGGGAGACAGAATCTATGATATGGTTTGATATAGTCGATGCTGGGAAGGCATTTTTGGCGAAATATTTGGGGGAGAAAAAGGGAATTTTCGGGATAATTTTGGTCGAATCCAGACTAAAATTGTGGGGAAAAAGGTGAAATAGTGATACAATCGGCGTAGAAAGATTGTTTTTTAGCTCACTCGATATAAAACTAAAAAAATGCCCCTACATCAACGACTATTTTTTAGGTCTAGTTTTAGCAATCCCACCTCAAGAGTGAGAGAGATTTTTGACTATCGATTTATTGAGGAAAAAGTCTCAATAAAGAGGGGGATTTTTAATACAAAATATTGTTAATTTTAT
>QKAA01000060.1 GCA_003247275.1 bacterium
GTTATTCTCTACAGCCTCGGCCTTATCTTTCTCTTTTTTGGGCCATTACTGAGGGTTAGCCAAGTCTCCTGTCAGCAGCTTCCCACTGGCGATTGTCCTGAATTTATCATTCCCGAGTTAAATAAATATGAGCACCAGTTAATTTATCAACTCGATACAAAAAAATTAGAGACAGACATCCAGGCTAATCTGTCCGATGCTGACAGCGTCTTAGTTACTACTCAATTCCCCCAAACTCTAGCTGTAGAAATTGTCACCCAAATTCCCATCGCCAACTTACAAATTCCTGCCTCAGAAAGCGCCTTAATTGTCGGCAGCAGCAACCAAATTATGGAAGTCGCCCCATCACCCATTGAATCACTCCCCAGCATTATTGCATCATCGGCTGCCAACCTTGTTCTTGCCGATACCGTCACGGACCTTGCTCAAAAAGCTGCTCTCGATATCGTTCGTGGTTTCCCAGAAACCTCTGGAGACTCAATCGTTGTGATTGAAATAGACTCACCATTAGAAATCCGCGTTATTTCAACCAATCAAAACCAATATCTTTTTACGGCAAATAAGCCGATTAATGATCAACTTCACGCCTTGCAACTCATCCTTGGTCAAACTACAATAAATTCTGTACCACATGTTTTTGACATGCGCTATGAGCGGCCGGCAATTAGGCAGGCATGGTAATGTATACTAAGAATAAATTAACTGGATAAATCATGGCAAAAGGTAATAGTCTCGCAGCAATTGATATCGGCACAGAAAAAATTTGTACTATTATTGCCCATCAATCTGAAGAAACCGATAAACTAACTGTCGTTGGTGTTGCCTCAACTCCCAGCAAAGGTATTAGAAAAAGCCAAATTGTTGATCTTGAAGAAGCCATCCAATCTATCACTAGTAGTGTTGAATCAGCTGAGCGAATGGCTGGCGATTCCATCTCATCGGCTTACATTTCCATTTCTGGCTCCCATATTGCCTCTCAAAATTCCAAAGGTGTTGTCGCTGTTTCTGATCCCGACGGCGAAATTACTCCATCTGATATTTCCCGAGTTATTGAAGCTGCGAGAGCGGTTTCTCTTCCTTCTGCCAGAGAAATTATCCACGTCATTCCCCGCGACTTCACTGTTGATTCTCAAACGGGGATTAAAGACCCCGTTGGGATGCCCGGTATTCGCCTTGAAGCTGAAGCTCATCTAATAACTGCCTCAGCCACCGCCGTCAAAAATACCATTAAATGTGTCTCAGAAATCGGTATCGATATTAAAGATATTGTCTTTGCAGGCTTAGCTAGTTCTTACTCAGTTCTATCAGAAACCGAAAAAGAACTAGGGGTCGTTTTAGTTGATATTGGTGGTGGTTCCACCTCCATTACCGCTTTTGTCGAAGGGGCAATCGCTTATTCAGCCGTCATTCCTGTCGGTGCCAAAAATATCACTAATGATTTAGCCATCGGTATGCGCCTCTCACTTGCCAGCGCTGAAAAAGTCAAATTATATTTATCTAAAACTCAAGAAGAAATTAAAGGTGGCGGCGCCCTACGTCCCGCCGATATTTCCCGCATCAAAAAAGAGCGCGACACCATTGATTTAGCTAAATTAGGCATCACTGAAGATAACACGGTCGCCTCAGCTAAATCATTAATCGATGGTATTATTCGCCCTCGTGTCACCGAAATGTTCTCCATGGTCAAAGACCATTTGAAAGATGCAGGTTTGCTTGATTCAATTCCAGCCGGATTAGTCATCACTGGCGGTGGCGCTGACACTGTTTCCGCTGTTGAACTGGCCAAAAGAGTCTTAGGTTTACCCGCTAGAGTTGGTATTCCAGAAGACCTAAATGGTTTGGTTGATGAACTTTCCTCACCTGCTTTTGCTACAGCAACTGGTTTAATTGCCTATGCTGTTAAATCAAATGACGTTAGTCCAGTTTCCGGCAAACGAGTCAAAATGTCCTTAAAACTTCCAACCGTAAAATTTGACTCTCTGTATAAAAAACTAATTGATTTGATTAAATCCTTCCTGCCCTAACTTGTGCCCAAAAAAGCTCGTGGTACAATCAAAACGCATATCTGATTGTATAATTATTAATCTCTGCCCCGAAAAGATGAATTGAGGAGTTAATAGACGCTATGGCTCTCGTTAAACCAGATAGTAATACCTTTGCCAAAATTAAAGTAATCGGTGTGGGTGGTGGTGGCGGCAATGCCATCAATACCATGATGGACGAACAAAAAATTAAAAATGTTGAATTCGTCACTATTAACACCGATTCACAAGCACTCCTTGCTAATCAAGCTGTCACCAAAGTTCAAATTGGCGATAATCTCACCAAAGGCTTAGGCTCAGGTTCTGATCCCGAGATTGGCCGTCAAGCTGCTGAAGAATCAAATGAACATATTCGCGAAATGGTTACCGGCACCGACATGGTCTTTATTACTGCTGGTATGGGAGGTGGCACTGGTACTGGTGCTAGTCCCATTGTGGCGGAAATCGCTAAAGAATCTGGTGCTTTAACCGTTGGCGTCGTCACTAAACCCTTCGTCTTTGAAGGCAAACGCCGTATGCTACTTGCCGAAGAGGGGATTGAGAACCTAAAAGCCAAAGTTGATACTCTTATTGTTATCCCCAACCAACGATTGATTGATGTCATCGATAAGAAAATGTCACTACTTGAAGCGTTTAAGGTTGCTGACTCCATCTTAGGTCAAGGTGTTCAAGGCATTTCCGATTTAATCACTGTTCCTGGCCTGATTAATGTTGACTTTGCTGACGTTCGAACCATCATGACCGATGCTGGCTCAGCCTTAATGGGTATTGGTCGAGGTGTGGGCGAAGGTCGAGCCTTAACCGCCGCCAAAGCTGCCATTGAATCTCCCTTACTAGAAATTTCCATTAATGGTGCCCGAGGTATTCTTTTTAATATTACTGGTGGACCAGACATGACTATGTCTGAGGTAAATGAAGCCGCCCAGACCATTTCTCAAGCCGCCGATCCAGACGCCAACATCATTTTCGGCTCAGCCATTGACGAAGCTATGGGCGATGAAATCAAAATTTCGGTTATTGCTACTGGTTTCGATGAAAACTATTCCGGCGCCAAATTATATGGCACCACTCTAACTCGTTCTTTATCTAGTTCTCTCTACACTCCACAACCTGCTCCCGAAGAATCAACCGAAGAGGATGAAGATGATGTTTTGTCTCAACCACAGCCACGATCCTTTGCTACCGAAGAACCATCTCAACCTGAACCAGAAAGAGAAAAACCCAAAATGGAAGCACCTCCAGAAGTCCCCTCTGATTCCATGGATGACGAGTTCGACATTCCCGCCTTCTTAAGAAGAAAATAAGAACCTCTTTTGTCTCTAAGCTTTCGCAAGATGATATACTATCTAACAGTTAGTAAATGCGCATCAAAGCTAGTTATCAGCTAGCAAGCAGGGGAAAGAAATTGATTTTTCAAAAGTAGACTCCTCCGGGTAAGCCCGTCATAGCAGGAATAAGATCGCAAAATAAGCGATGAAGTTCAGTGGAACCACGGTTAACAAGCCGTCTGTACAACATATGTAGCAGGCGGTTTTTTTAATAAAAAAGGAAAAATATGACCAAAGTAAAGATGAAACCTATTGATAATTCACTCGATTTCGTTGAGCAAGAAGAGGAACTTCTCAAACGCTGGTATGAAACCGGCATTATCGATAAATATTTACACAAAAACGACGATTCAGATAAGCGTTATTCATTTTTTGATGGTCCCATTACTGCCAATAATCCCATGGGTGTTCATCATGGTTGGGGACGAACCTACAAAGATGTCTGGCAAAAGTACCACAACCTCAAAGGCTTTAAACAACGATTTCAAAATGGTTTTGACTGTCAAGGTTTATGGGTTGAAGTCGAAGTCGAAAAAGAATTAGGTTTTAAGACTAAAAAGGATATTGAAACCTACGGTGTCGAGAAATTTGTCAATCAATGTAAAGCTCGGGTCGAGCATTTTGCAAGCATTCAAACCGAACAAAGCAAACGTCTTGGCTACTTTATGGATTGGGACAATTCCTATTTCACCATGAGCGACAACAATAACTATATGATTTGGCATTTCTTGAAAGTATGCCAAGAAAATGGTTGGATCTACAAAGGTAAAGACTCTGTCCCCTGGTGTCCTCGTTGTCAGACTGCTATCTCTCAACACGAAATGTTAACTGAGGATTATAAAGATGTTGTTCACAAAGCCATCTATTTCAAACTTCCACTTATAGATAAGTCAAATGAATCCCTCTTAGTTTGGACTACTACTCCTTGGACCATTCCCGCCAATATCGCTGTAGCCATCGATGCTAAAGCCAAATACTCTCTCGTGCTTGGAGA
>QKAA01000058.1 GCA_003247275.1 bacterium
AGGCAAAAATCAGCATCAAAAAGTTATTAGTCATTTTATCCAGTAAACGGACAAATACCCCATTGGCTTGCGGGTCCTTCTGCATCGTCTCCGCGGACCTTATCACCTTCAGCCAATGCTGGCGAGGCAACCACTGCCACCGCAAACATTAATCCAAAAAACAACAGCGATAAAACTAACATAATTGATCGTTTCATAAAACAGACTTTCAATAAAATTAACAATATTTCTACAATAACACAAATCGATCAATTGCACCGTTCAAATGCTGGCAAGTGTTTTTCGGAGGAAGCATTCATTAAACTTGTAAACACGGCGGTAATATCAGGATAATCAACCACTGCAGGTATTAATGTGTCTTGGTAAAGAGCTGCATTAGCAATTTCTGCATCGACGCCTATTTGGCATGCTTCTTCTAAAGTTTTTGGTGCTGTCACTGAAATGGTATCTGCTGGAACTGATTCACCATACTTATCATAAATTGCCTCTAACGAAGCAATATGTTGTGACTCAGCGCCGACAATCATCGAAAAAGGTCTATTACTTCCAAACGAAGCAATTACCGCTTCATACGTTGCCCTAGCCTTATACTCATCTAAAATTGCCTCATCTAAAGCCTCTTTTACCTCAGTTGGTAATGTTCCAGCCGGATATTCCATTCCATCAACCAACAAACAATCATCAGCCAAGCAATTTTCTCGCGTCACTGACTGATTTTGATTCATTTGCCCCTTACCGTTTCCTCCAGTTTGATCGTCAAAAGTCATTGAAGAAGGTTGGTTTGCCAATCGGAATCCAACTAACCCGCCTATCAACAAAGTTGTGGCTCCAACAAGAACTAATTTTGATCCCATAGCCATACAATAATCTCCTTTAATAAGGTAATTTCTATAATGCTAAAGTTTAACTACTAACAATTATATAGGAGTTACTTAAAAAGAAATAGCAAAAAATTAATCTGGACAATCCTCACCAGCATGAACACAAGCATAAACACACGAGGGGCACGAACGATAATCAGCGCTTCGATGACAAGCTTTATTCGGATCATCAGGATTTTCGTTTATTGATCCCGCCGAACCACAAACGCAATAACCTGTATACGATAAGTGCCCATTAGTCACTCCACCCTCTTTGCAGTCTTTCTGAACGCAACCAGTTCCAGAATTGGCTATAAAAACATAACCCGGTTTGCAGCGTTCATCATAAACAACTGGTTCTGGTCCCTCATCAACAGGTTGGGATTCATCATCTTCCGAATCACTCGTTGGTTTTGGTGTCGGAGTTATTTGCGATTCTTTGATTTGTTCCTGAATTAACGCTTCCATTTTTTCATGCCAGTTGTTCTTAAAATCGTCAGCATCGTTATTAATACTCTCCCTAATTCTTTCTAGCAGCCGATCTCTAAATGCATCCCAATCAAAATCAGGGTCATCCCGTAGTTGTGAAAGCTCGTCTCCATACAACACATTCACAATATTTTCCCAGCCAGTTTCCCCCGATAACAATGTTCTGATAATGTCCGGATGAAACAATCGTTGGATTTCATCGGACACTTGATCATTCACCACATTCTTTATGTGACCCAAGCTGGTTGAGACAAGTTCATTGCCCAGTAACTTAATAATTTGTGCCGGGTTTATCCGATCTGCTGACCGACGCAACCGATCAGCTGTCGCCTCACAGCTGTCAGCCAACGCCTCCAAATCAGCTACCTGCGCCAAATGTTCTTCCCGCGTAATTGATCCATGAACTAAATCAGCCGCCAAATCACGCCGCAATTGTCGAATTTCTGCCGCTTGTTTATCCAATGTATCCGCCTCACTTCGATACATCTGTCTCAATTCATCCATCAGCTTATTCTGCTCCTCGATTTTTCCAGTTAGCTTATTAATCCGCTGTGCCTTATTAAAAAATGCACCAAAACGAGGATTTTTCCCCAAATTCATACTAATTAAATCACCCGCAATTGGTCCCAAAGTTGGACCCAAAAATCGAGTTGCTTTATAGGGTAAATTAACCACAAATCGAGTCTTATGACCGATAAATCTCACAAATTTTCGTATTGAAATTTTCGCGTAGGCTTGAGAAGGGAATAGAAATGGAGAAAATCCTAAACTAAAAATAAGCAATAAGCTAACTATTTTTTGTTGTTTTGATTTCATTAATCTCTCAATTCATAAACGTAAATGATTTCAAACTTTGTATTAGTTGATCAGTCAAAGACTCGTCCAGCACAAAACAAACCAGAGCTACAGGGGAGTGGTTATCCTGCTTTAACAAAAACACCACGTTATCACCGTAACCCAAAGAATTATCAGTTTGATGATCAATCACTTGAGTTTTTGTAATCGAAAAAGCATCCTTTTCCCAAACCATCTCACCGTTTTCCAATTGCATATCTTCAGTTGAAGCAAGCCCCACAAAATCACATTTAGCCGCTTTTTCTGGCATCTCTCCACCAGTAAACAGATAATCAGTGTCGTAATTTGATAGCACTCCGCTCCTCAAATACCAGCCATCAGGATAATAAACAGAAAAACCTAAATCAGAATTAGCGTAATATTGTCCCTCATTTTCAGCTGTCTCAGTTTGTGTGACTTCCTCCTCAGCCTTTTTCTCTTCTATCACTTTATTTGTCGCCGCTTCATCCAACTCCAACGTCTGCAAATAGGTTAAATAGCCGTCTTCAAAAATTGCCACCCAAGTTCCACCCGAATATGTTTCCACTCCATCACCACTAAAACCCTCTAAATCAATCAAAGTT
This sequence comes from bacterium, assembly GCA_003247275.1. Lineage (GTDB taxonomy): Bacteria > Patescibacteriota > Microgenomatia > UBA1400 > RBG-16-45-19 > SZUA-360. The sequence goes on from QKAA01000058.1 coordinate 2,768, forward strand.
CCTTTTCCTCCCAAATCTTCTAAATCACCTATACTGGTCCACAAATCAAATTCCCACGGTAGCAACTCACTTGAAACTATTTCTTCATCACTCTCAATTTTAGCAGTGTCCACTAAACTTCCCGCCAAAAATGTCATCTTTTGTTTTGTTTGATTAAAATACCAGGTTTCTTGCCGAGCAAGCTGTCCCTCACCAAAAGATGATTGCTGGGGCACATAGGTCAAAACGAATTGATCAGGATTGCCAAACAACTCTACAATTTCTTGCTGAGCCTCTGATAACTCCGCCTGTTGACTACGAAAAAAAACCCACCCCAACACCAGTAACGCGATAACGAGCAGTGTTCCAAACCCAAATCGTTTCATTCCTATCTTAAAGAATACTAAAAAATGCGTATCCGGTCAATTATTTTTTTACATAAAGATAGACATCTTCTTTGCAATCTGCAATCTGCCAATAAGGAAACTTCCAATAATTAGATACCACTTTGGCTCCAACTGGTAACTCTGACAGCAGTTTTTGTTCAAACAAACTCATCACCGTCTTAAATTGATACAAACAGACTTTTGAATAAGGTTTGTACCAGTGTTGCCTCATATCGCCTCGATAAATCTGAGCTCTCTTTTCTAAATCAGCATACCGAATTGCTCTCCGTGACAACTCAACTAACTTTAAATCTCGCTCAATCCCAAAAGATCTAGCTCCCAGCATCGCCATCGCCATCACTACTCGGCCATCACCCGAACCGATATCAATGCAGGTATCACTGGGAGTAATGTCTAATAATTCCAGCATCCAAGTCAGTCTGTCATCTTCACTTGGTTCAAACCAGGCTCCTTCTTTAAATCTATTAAAGCCAACTAAAAACGATAAAGGATACATAGTAGCTTTATCTTACAAAAAAACCTCACCACGGTACGAGTCAATCAACAAATTACGACACTTACTATTAATTTAGTATAAAAAATGATAAACTACCACTGAATATATAGTAGTAAATAATCAGAGCCAATCATGATTATTTTGATTCTCTTTGCATTTATAGCGGGGATCGTTACTATTTTATCTCCCTGCATTTTGCCTGTATTACCCATTATTCTTGCCGGCTCTGCCACTGGCGGAAAAAGAAAACCACTCGGCATTGTCACCGGTTTTGTCGCCAGTTTTACCTTCTTCACCCTCTTTCTTTCTTCTCTGGTAAATATTTTTGGCATTTCTGCCAATTTCCTCAGATTATTTTCCATCATTATCATTACTCTTTTTGGTATCAGTCTCTTAATTCCAAAACTGCAACAATTGTTTGAAAAACTGGTTAGTTTTACCAATCAACTATCACCCAAACGTAGTTCCAACGGATTTAAAGGGGGTTTATTAATTGGTTTATCTCTTGGGTTAATTTGGACCCCATGCGTCGGACCGATTCTTGCCTCGGTTATCTCTCTTGCTCTTTCTGGTTCAGTTTCTCAATCAGCCTTCTTTATCACCCTAGCGTATTCTCTTGGCACCGCCATTCCTATGCTTATCATTACGTATGCTGGGCAACGTCTTCTTCAAAAACTCCCCATTCTTGTAAAACATACGGCCCAAATCCAACAAGTATTTGGTCTCATTATGGTCATCATGGGAATGAGTCTATGGCTAAATTTGGATCGTAAATTTCAAACGTGGGTCTTAACTACTTTTCCCAATTACGGTACCAACCTCACTGCCATTGAAAACAACCAACTTATTCAAAATCAATTACAACAATTGTGGGATGATTCATCCCCAAAGGAGGCAAACGATATGCAATTTTCTCCTCTCAATTCAGCCAATTATAAACAAGCGCCTGATATTTCCGGCGGCACCAATTGGCTCAACTCCGAGCCGTTAACCATAAATGACTTAAAAGGCAAAGTTGTTCTTATTGATTTTTGGACCTACCCCTGTATCAACTGTATTCGCACCCTACCTTACGTTACCAATTGGTATGAGACATATAAAAACCAAGATTTTGTCATTATTGGCGTTCATTCACCCGAATTTGAATTCGAAAAAGATACCAACAACGTTAAAAATGCCATGGCAGATTTAGGTATTAATTATCCCGTAGTCCAAGACAACAGCTTTACCATTTGGCGAGCCTACGACAACCACTATTGGCCGGCCCACTATTTAATCGATAAAGAGGGTAGAATTCGCTACACCCACTTTGGAGAAGGGAAATACGAAGAAACAGAAAACCAAATTCGTGAACTTTTGGGAGAAGCCCCGCTTGAACAAAGCTCCCTTTCTCAACCTGAATCAATCCAATACACCACCAATCAAACTCCAGAAACATACCTTGGCTATGGTCGAGCGAGCGCTTACGCCAATACATCTTTCAAAAATAATCAAGTCAGCACCTACTCTTTCACCCCACCCTTAGCCATTCATCAAGTTGGCCTAACTGGTCAGTGGAAAGTCGAGAGCGAAAGCATTACAGCAGTATCGGCCTCAGCCTCACTCGATCTAAGATATCGATCTCAAAACGTGTATCTGGTTATGTCCCATACCGACGAGGTAACTGATCCAAAAGTGTCAATTACCCTCGATGATCAATTTCTTCGCCAAATTAACATCGATAAATCTCAAAAATACGACATTGTTAAAGCTACCGGAGATAACAAAGATCATTTACTTCACCTCGAATTTGATCCAGGCGTCATGGCTTTCGCCTTCACTTTTGGTCAGTAACAAAATTAATGGGAATGGGGGATTGCTGAAAGAGCGGCATACATCAGTAAACTGCCCAACAAAAAAACCATAATAGCAGTTGTCTTTTTCATGCCCCGATGTGCTTCGGGCAAGAAATCACTCGCCCCCAAATACAAAAACATACCTGCCGCTATCGCTAGTAGTTTGCCTGAAAAAACATCACTTGGAATCAAAAAATAAATAACCAACACGCCTAATAAACTACTTAAAGCTGACAAAAAATTAACCAAAAATACTTTTTGTTTGGAATAACCCGATTTCAACATGATGCCGAAATCGCCAATTTCGTGAGGTACTTCGTGTAAAAAGGTAGAAATTGCCGTGATCACACCCAAGCCCGGATTAATTAAGTACGTTGCTGTGATTGCTACCCCATCAATAAAGTTATGAATCGTATCTCCAGCAATCAGTAACGGCAACGATTTTCCATGATGCTCATCAGGGGCGTCGCAATCATGATGATGCAAATCAAAAAACAGTGTTTCAAACACATACGAAAATACAAATGCCACCAGTGCCAATAAAAATGCCGGTTCTCCCACCATATCCAAAGCCTCTGGCATCATCCCTAAAAAAGCTGTCGTCAGTAGAACTCCAGCTGCAAAGGGGACAGAGTAAGTAGTTAAAATTTTATTCCACCGCTTAACTGTCAATAAAACCACCCCACCAACCAAGGCTACTAAACTTCCCAAAGTCGTTAATAATAAAATGGCGGTTAAATCATTCATCAAAAAGAAATCCTTCTGTAATTCCACGATATCTTTAACTTGTTCGCCCTTATTATATCTGAAAATCAAAAAAATTATCCCAGTCAGAACTATTGTGATAATTTAACCAATAAAAAATATGCCTTTCAGCTACAATACCCCTATGCAATTTGATCCCACTCCCGACCAACGCCAAGCTCTTCAATCCATTGTTTCTTGGTGGCAACACCCAGAGCATCCATATCTCACCCTTGGTGGTTACGCTGGCACGGGCAAAACTAGTCTCATGTCAGTCCTTCGTCAGATTTTTTTCAAACTCAATCCCAAGTTAACTATCGCCTTTTGTGCCTATACCGGTAAAGCCACTCGCGTCCTTGAAACCACCTTAAAAGCCCATCAAGCTCGAAGACCCAAAGATTCAGTCAGCACCATCCATTCACTGATTTATGCTCCCGTCGTTAACAAACAGGGCAACATTATTAGTTGGAATCGAAAAAGTGCTCTCAAAGCGGATCTGATCATCGTTGATGAGGCCAGCATGATTGATCGTGATATTTGGGAAGACTTAATGAGTTTTGGTTTACCCATTTTAGCCGTCGGCGATCACGGTCAACTGCCTCCTATCAAACCGGGCTTTTCCCTCATGGCAAAACCAGACATCAAACTAGAAACGATCCATCGCCAAGCTGCTGGCAACCCGATTATCAAGCTTTCCCTTATTGCCAGGGAAACTGGTCAAATTCCCATCGGCATTCATGGCAGTGGCATCAAAAAACTCAACCGGTATGATTCTGAAACCGGTTCGGAAATTGAGCAAATCATGCAATCAAATCGAAAAGATTTACTCATTTTAACTGGCTATAACTTAAGTCGCGTCAAACTCAATCAGCAGATGCGCCTGTATTATGGCTTTGAATCAGAAGAACCTCAAAGTGGCGATCGAGTCATTTGTTTAAGAAACGATTGGGAGAAAGGAATTTATAACGGCATGACCGGTATTATTAAACGCATTAAAGCCACTGAAGATGACTTTGAAGCAGAAAAAACATATGAAGCTGATATCGACATGGATGATGGTAGTGCTGCTTATAGTGGCAATCTGTTAGCCAAACAATTTAATAATCCCACCTCTTTTGCCGCTGAAACCAAACGTAAAGACAACATCGATTTATTCGACTTTGGTTATGCTTTAACTGTTCATAAAGCTCAAGGTAGCCAAGCTCCCAAAGTTTTACTTTTTGAAGAACGCAATAAACATATGACCGATGAAATGTGGCGCCGCTGGCTCTATACCGGCATCACTCGCGCCGAAGAAGAGTTGGTTATTATCGGGACTTAATTGCCTAAATTTTTTTCAATTTCCGTCTGATAGTTTTCAGTTGTTTGGTTGTATTTCTCTATTTGATTTTGCGTTTTATCTAACTCTTGATAAATTCCTTGTTGAGTTGGTGACAAAGGAGAAGGAGCAAACACACTTTTAATTTGATCCATTTGAAACCAAACTAATAAACCAACAATCAACACAGAAATTAATAAAAATAATAGTCGCACATATATTTACTCCTTATTACTATGTAATAAAGATGAATCGCGGATCAAAATCCAAGCACTCACTTTAAATTCGACGAGTGAGTTGCCACACGGTTGTCTGATTAAGGGGTCCGATATCAATATCCAAATGATTCCATCCCTTAAAAGAGAAATCATTAATTGATGGCTCAACCAATGATTTAGCTATTCGGGGAACAGTTACGAATAACGATCCATGGGGAGAAAGTAATTCAGCCATCCCATCAAGGGCTTCTTTTTTATAAGACAACTTATGAATATAACTACGTGCAACAATCACTTCCATTGGAGGTGTTTCTAAAAAGTCATCTTTGCCGACTTCACCACACACAAAAGGGAAACCCGCAGCCGTTGCTAATGTTTCCATCTCTGGGTTCCGGTCAAACACGACAACGCCAGTCTGTGGGTATGTCTCTTTGAATAATTTGGCTAAAATTAAGTCTCGATTGGTTCCAATAATTCCCACTCTACTCTCATCTTGCCGTAACAAAGCTCTCACTCTAATATTTCTCGAGATCAACGAAAAGATTCTCTCTTCTACCGGTAAATTAATCCCTTCTGCAAACGATCTAAAAATTTCATTCATAGCCAAACCTCACAGATCACAACAATTGATAACTCGTATGTGGTGCCTATTCTATAGAAAAAAACAACAATTTCAACTAATTAAGCTAACAATAACACTAAACCAACAATCGATAACACAATCCCCGTCGCACTTTTCACACTAATAACCTCATTAAATACTAATATTCCCAACACGACAGACAATAAAATTGTGCCCACTCTAGTTACGGCATTCCCTAATGAGAGTGGAGCGCCTCGCATAAACATGATTTGGTACGCCAAAAAAGCCAACACTGCCGTCAATCCCATTAAGATAATCAACGGTAAATCTGAGGAAGACACTAAAATTGTTTTTCCCGCTCGCTTATCCATCCAAAGCATAATTACTGCTGTTGCCAATCCAATAGCATAAACCGCAATCAGGCGAATCGGCAAAGACACTCGATCGGATAATAGCTTAATCAACAAGCCATTGACCGCTAAAAAAACTGAATTTAAAAATGCAAACAAAGCCCAAGACATTCAACTTTTCCCACAGTTACTAATATGTCTAGGATACAACAAACAAAGTTACTTTACTTACTTTTAAGAAATGCGTTTACCTCGTTCTTGCTGCCAATCACCACAGGTGACCGCTGATGAAGTGATGTTGGTTGAATATCCAAAATATCCATCTCCCCATTTGTTGCCCGTCCTCCAGCTTGTTCCGCGATAAAAGCCAATGGATTTAATTCACAATTTAATCGCAACTTTCCCTCGGGATGTTTTTTGTCTGATAGATATAAATACACTCCACCTTTTAATAAATTTCGATGAAAATCTGTCACTAACGAACCTGCATATCTCGCACTACACGGTTTTTCTGGCATCGTTTTTAACATTTCGACAAACGCCACTACATGGGGAAACCACTGAGGGCTATAAGCCTCATTAACACTGTAATACATTGATTCTTCAGGGGTCACGATTTGAGGAAGTTCTTTCGACAGCACAAATTCACCGCTCGAATCTAGATTAAAATTAAATACACCATTACCAGTTGTGTATACCAACTTGGTGTCAAATCCAAACACGAAATAACCTGCGCCAACCTGTTCTCGACCTTTTTGAAGAAAATCAGCCTCATTTACAGACTCTTCTACAGAAGAGACTCGTTGATAAATTGAAAAAATCGATCCAATCGTAACGCTGGTGTCAAAATTAGATGAACCGTCCAAAGGGTCAAACCATAGTACGTATTTTCGCTTTGGATCTGGCTTAAACGGCACAAAAGTTGTCTCTTCCTCCGAAGCAAAACCTGCTACATGGGGATCTTTACTCATTACTTCTTTAAACAGATCATTTGCCTGTTTATCAAGCTTAATGACTTTTTCACCCTGAACATTAATTTCTCCAGTTAAACCATAAGCCCCACTAGACTCCGCCTCCCTTGCTGTCTTAGAAATCCGTCTTGCCACCCGTGCTAAACCAAGCATAATCGAGGTAAGTGCTCCAGTCGCTTCAGGATGATGCCGCTGTTCATTCAATATGTGATCAGTAATACTAATCGGTAAAATTGATTCTTGTCCATTTGCTCGAAGTGTTTCTGCTGACATACCTAGTCAAATTAGCATGAATTAACAAGCCAATCAATAAGCAGTATGACAAAATCATACTTTTTCCACAGTCAATTTTTACGCAGTTTCAACTATCTGACCAAAGTAATCAGCTAATGTGCTAGCCGGAATAGTTTCACCATTGAGACCTTTAACATTTTTTACATCAACGTCATACATAAGTATCTTAGGCAAGTTGTTTCGCTCACCTGGTTGTAACATGCTAAACCAAGTCACATCTAAAATAGTATTATTTTTCAACGCCACAACCCAATTATTGCTATCATCATCAAGATTTTGTCTCACTACCTCAGCCGAATAATCTAACTCCGTTAATCTTTTTGCAATTAACGGCGCCATAAAACAACAGACGCAATCACCGAAACTGACTTCATAACCTCGTTTATCCGATAATTCTGCAAAAGCATCGGTTGTAATTTGTTCAACCATCTCTACAGATAAATTTTCCGGCAATAATGACATAACGAAAAAAATTATATCATCAACCTAAATTAAAATGAGTCGAAAGACCTCTAATGAATATTTAGCGCTCAACCATAACCGCTTGTGTCGAATCATAACATTCCGGAATTAATTCAATCGGAAAATCAGCATAATCAGTCAAATCTTCGCACATCACCACACCATTTCCATCCCACACGATTTGCCACTCATCATCTACTTTTGCCGCAAACCAAATGCCTCCACCACTCTGAGGTGTAGTTGCTCCCACGCCTCCTGTCGCATATTCCCCATCATTTTTTGCGATAGTTATAGCTATTTCGTCAGCCTCCCAATTATTTTTTGTCACCAAAGCCGCTTTAATTAATTCCTCATCAGTTTGTACCACTTCTGGCTCGATCTCTGGTTCAGCCTCGCATGGTTCTTCCCACACTCGTAAACATTTTTGTTTTACCTCGCACCAGCTATAACCCGCCCCAATCAAACAACCCCCCTCGTCAGTATCACCACCAATAATCTGCTCTTGCATCTCTATAGTATTTTTTTGCTTCACAATCACACTGAAAAGGAAAAACACGCCCATCAAAAACAAACCTAAAACAACAAGTCGTAAAGTTATAACTTTTGTCGCCATCTAACCTAATATTAGCAAATAAATATAACAATATAAAATAGGCTCGATTAACTTATATGAAATCTTAATTTGCTACACTAATATTAGAAGGAAAATGGTGCAATGAAAATAAATAAAACCAAACTAAACAAAATCTTCTTGCTCAGTTGGAAGCGCATTTTACTCATTATCGTGTTATTTTTCCTCTCAGCGATTCTTCATAATCTAGTCAGCGCCCTTCTCAACATTGAAGAAGCTCTCTTTTTTATCACCGCAGTCATCCTCATTCCCATCTACGCGCTAATTTCAGTAATTTATTCACTCATATACACAATCACGAAAAAACGCAGCTAATTTTCCGCTTCCAGAAACGCCAACACTCCCGCATCAAACAATTGGGAGCCATACACCACATTCTGTTGATCTTTATCTTTTAACAATTCTTTTTCACCTACAAATACAAACTGACTTTGCAACCCTGCTCGCAGGAAATACTCATGCATATCATAATCCAATGGGCTATCGCCAAAGCAAACAATAGTTTTAAAGTGATTATTATTTGAATCAATAAAATCAACAAATTTTTGAGCGCCCAATGCCTTTCCCAACTTCTTACTATAGATATCAATGGCGATTCTTGTCCCCTCAACCATATAGGTATCATTTAACTTCATCTCCACCAATAAATTAGCAATGATCGAAATTAATTTCTGTTGTGGTTCTCTAAATTCCGAAACTTTTTTTCCTGGCATCAATTCAATTGAGCACATGGCCTCTTTCGTTTTATCCAAAAACATCAATTCTGAAAAATCAGGTTTTGCCAACAAAAATTTGATTTTTTCATTAACAACCGCAGGAACGGTAAACTCTGCATCAATCATTTTTGTTGCCTTGCCAGCGGAATCAAACGTCACCTGAACCGCACCTATTTCTCCAATCACACACAAGTGTTGCAGTAAATCATTTTTTGGCAAGTAACCCATTAAGGGTTGAATGATTTCTTTCTCCACAAAATCAATCGACCGGCCTGTGTTAAGACCCACAAAACTATTTTCTTGTAACCGTTCAACTAACTCTTCAAACAGTTCAACCCGAACAACCTTTTTTGCCTCAGGATCAGTCAGCGTTCCGTCCACATCAAACAAATACGCTTTAGGTTTTTTCAATGAAGTTTCCATTAACGAAATTATACTCAATCAAAAACTTAAAATGAGCCAGAAAACAGTAAGATCAACACCACAATAGTTAAGGCAGCAAAAATGCCTACAGTTTTAACAAACAAATCGACTGCTTCTTTTTTCTTTCCATCAATAAACAATAACAGAGGTTGATAAAAGAACAAATACGCCATCACTGCCACCGAAAGAGTTAACACAAATAACACTGTAATTGGCGCGAAAAAAGTATCAGGTTTGTCTCGCAATGGGCGAGTCACAAACGTCATCACACTTACCACCAAAAAAATATACGCCGACGCACTCAAAGCATTAATGATTGGATTCTTGGTCATTAAGAATATTATACAAAATTTGTTTAGTTTAATGTTGTAACTAAAGAAGAGTTTCTTAATTCTGTTAATTTAGATATCCGATTTCCCAATAATTGAAAGACTACATATCGACCATAACTAAAAAAAGAAAATAGCAAAAACATCACTAACACTAGAATAACAGATTCTGATCCTGATTTAGAGGTAGGGACTAAGCAGCTAACAACACTTAATGTAAAGAAAAGAAGGATTACCCCCAAATTCCACCACCTACTGATATTAAGTTTAATTTTTAATATCTTCTTATTAAAAAAATAAATTACTCCGCCAATCAAATTTAAAACAATGATGACTAGGGAAAGAAAATGCTTAATATCTTGAGTGTTATAGCTAGCTGATCCATTAAAACCGAGACGAGTGAGTAAAGGTATAAAAACAGGTGGAATATTTACAGCTTCGGTTGGAGAAAAGTTTATCCAGCTAATAATTAGAAACACAAGACTAAAAAGACCCACTTCAATTAACGCCTCATAACTAAGAATTCCCATTAGCCAACTAAAAATTTGAATTATCACCAGAAAGAATATATTTGGCTCTTCTGCTTGCTTCACAATTTCCATATAAATTCAGTGTACTTGGAAAAAGAATTGAAAACAAAATTAGTTATACATAACGCAAGGAAGTACTCTTCACCACAAATCGTTTCAAACACAACACCATTATGAGGCTCAAAGTTTAAGGTACGTTAATAATTCATACATCAATATCGCTGGCCAAAAAATGGATTTAATGATCCCCAAAATAACGGCCCCAAACGTTCCCGCCTGCTGTAAAAAATAAAATAAAGCTCCGATAACTCCCAAACCATAAATAGCATCACCCGATTGGTTGCCTTTTTTCACACACACCTCCTGTTTCGAATCCTTTTTCATATATCAACAGTATATCAACAAAACAAATTATTTAATAAAAATATTCAATTTCGTAGAGTAGAAAAAAAAGTATTAATAATTCGACCTAACGATCGCTCCACTACTTGGTCTGATAATTCATCACTTGTACTATCACCCGGCACTCCATCTAGAGGCAACTCAGTATTCATTGGATCTGCGTCAATAGTAGTGGCTTCTGGACTCTCTAAATGAGAAACTGTTTTTGTTCCTAGTTTAATTCCACCGTATATTATTTCTCCTTCTTCTATGCCCATATGTCCTCCAGGTATATATTTGTAAAAAGCTGCTCAAGGCAGCTTAAAAATCATTCTATCACAACGAAAATAAATCGACTCAATTTATCAGAAGATCAGAAGTTTCTGACAAAGTATGCTGCACGTAACACAAAATCCACCACTTTAAAGTTGTGATAGTTAATTTGCAACTTTCCGTAATTAAAAGTCTCATTATTAAATGTTTGCATTAATAACTTACATCTGGTTCAGACAATCCATACATCAATAGTTCTTGCTTTTCACCCAACAATATTCATATCATTGTGTTAATGGTAAAAAGTTTTGTTTCGTCTTCATTTGTAAAAGCTGCCATTATCATAGCTTCCGTTGCTGCTTTGGGTGGGGGTGGATATGCCGCATATCATGCGATGCATGGTGATGGTTTATCCGCCGCCGACCAACAAATGCTTGATGATTTAGAACGTTTAGACGAGGCTAAACAAAATGGAGAAATTGTTGGTAGTGATATCGATATCACCGTTAATTCAGAGGGTGGCCTCGACCCCGAAGCTATAGAAGAAGCACGCGAACGGTGGAAACAACAGCTTGCGGCTCTAATGGCTCGCGATGAATGCGGGTTGGGCTTGGACGATTTTAAAGAAGCATTAGAATTAATGATCAACGCCAACATAATTGATGATGAAGAGATGGGTGATGACATCATGGCCTGGGTACAAGCTAATTTTGCCCAAGCAGCGTCTCGGGCTAGCACATCCTGGCATTATGGTACTTGGGCGGATAGAGCCTCACGCGGTGAAGTAGATATTGGCAGTGCAGGTGCGGGAGAGGGAGGAGCCAAACAAAGAGTTAAGGAATCTGAATCTGTTAGTTACGATAAAGCGACTTGGGCAGAGATGGCCTCATCCCTTGGATTGATGGATTTATACGACGCCATCATTCATGATGATTTGCAATTACCTTCAGATGAGGAGAATCAAAAGTGTGCTGTCGGATACCACGCTGAAATTCATGGATCAGGAAGTGAAACCGCCGTTCCCAAACAATTTGGTGCGTGGGAAGTAGATTTTAATATTCACACTTGTGATGAAGACCCCATGAATGCCAGATGGAGTGGCACCTTCTATTGGAAGCTAGCTTGTGTAGATAAAGAATGCGCTGTTGGCACCGTTTTGCAAAATACTCCCATCAGTTTTACCACCCAAGATGGTTACGCCAAACTGACTCTCGGTTCTTTATCTGCCGATGTCAGTATTCGTAGTACTCAAATGTTTATTAATTATGATTTTTCAGGTTTGGAATTAATTGGTGATATTCAAAGCGCTGTCCGCCGTGGCTCAGATGAATGTGTTCAAGATCAAAAAGAATCAGCTGGAGATAGTTCTAATTCTCCATCCAATAACAGTGGTGGCATGCCCTCCATGTCCGGAGATGATTTGGACTCTTTAGAAAAAGGTTTTTATTAAAGACTTTGTCCTCTAAATGAAAACAACCAAGCATAAAAAAGAGTTATAAAATCTTTTTTAATAAGTGTTCATCCACAAAACTATTTTTCTACAATTTTTCGCAGTTTATCAATAAAGGCGCGTTTCCAAGACCACATAGAAAACCACTTTATCAACGGGGTTCCAATCACTCTCAATAATGGGCGGTGAATTTTTAAGGCATATGTATAGGTAATTCTAGTGCCTTCTTTAACATCATCCATCAAAAATTCTTCACTACCTGAAGTCCCCAATGAAGATTCATTATTGGACTTAAAACCAATATTCGGAAATAATTCTGTCTGCATTTTTACATCAAACACTCTGCCAAAAGATTTCACCTTCGCACTCATTTTTTGATGATTTCCCTTTTTCTCTGTTATATGTATTGATTCAGCAACAGAGGGAAAATATTTGGGCATATTTTCAAAATCAGAAATTATTTTGTAAATTTCTTCTTTTGGTGCCCTAATTACCCAAGAACCCTTTAAGTGAATATGTTTCATAAATCTATAATACCAAGCTGTAAATTTTAGAACATAAAAAGTTCTAGTCTATTGAGCCAGTTCAAAGTTATATGCGAGAAAATTTATTGATTCAACTTTGAAAAAAAACGAAGAACTACCCTTCGACATTACCTGAAACAACATTGTATCTAAGTATCTTTTCTCCGCCATTTTGTACGGTGAATTCAACAGTGTTTCTATCAATCCACTGTCGATAAGTCACAACTTCATTAATAATTTCTGGAGAATAAATTTTAATTATTTTATGCGTGGCATCATTAAATAGATAGAGTCCTTCTGCCTTATCTAATGTAG
>QKAA01000048.1 GCA_003247275.1 bacterium
GACTAAATAGACAGCAATAATCGCAAACAGTAAAGAGGAGTCATATGCCTGCCAAAGGTCCACATTTAAAACAAAAAACCAGAAAAATTGTTACCAAACGATTCAAAATCACTGGATCAGGTAAAATTTTGCGTCGCACCCAAAACATGCGCCATCTTCGTCGCCGCAAATCGGCCAAACAAATTAGACGTTATCGTCTCTATCACGAAGTCACTGGCTCCCTTGCCAAACAAGTCAAGAGAATGCTAGGTAAATAGTCATCAAAATAAACAGTTAGAGGAAATATATGCCAAGAGCAAAAACCGGAACAACTAGACATGCCCGTCACAAAAAAATCTTAGAACAAGCAAAAGGCTATCAACACGCCAGCCGAAAACGCATTAAAACTGCTAAAGAAGCAGTTATGCATGCAGGTCAGTACGCTTATGTTGGTCGCAAACTCCGCAAACGAGATTTCAGACGACTCTGGATTCAACGCATCAATGCCGGGTTAAAAACCATTGATTCCACCCTCTCATATTCAGTTTTCATCAATCTGTTATCTGAAAAAAAGATTGAAATCAATCGAAAAATGTTAGCAGAACTTGCTGTCAACGATATGAAGGCCTTTGAAGCTATCGTTACCAAAGTCTACGGCAAATAAAGATGATATCCCTTCTCTCCTTCCCCTTTGGTTTTTTTACTATTAACCAGCGGTAGGGAGATTAGACATACATCGTAACTAACTCCCTTTAAACAGGGAGTTTTTTTATAAATTGTCGTTTTATTACTTGAGCTCAATACGCTAATATAAAGAGGAATCAAAACAAATCATCATGAAATCAACCAAACTCATCTATCTTGAAGATAGCTACCAAACCAATATCGAAGCCACCGTTGTAAACATTACTAAAATCGGTAAAAAGTACTCAGTTATTCTTGATCAAACAATTTTTTATCCTCAAAGCGGCGGCCAACCTGCAGATACAGGCGTTATTGAGGGGGAAACAGGTAAATTCATCGTTGATCATGTCAAACTTGATGACGGCCTCATTATTCATCAAGGCACACTTGAAGGTACAGTAGAACCCCAACAAAAAGTCACTGCCACCATCGATTGGAATGCCCGCTATAAGAATATGCAAACGCATACCGCCGGGCACTTAATTGATGAAGCCGTCAAAAATCTGAGTCCTGAATTTCAAGGTATAGATGGCATGCATGGCATTAATAATCAACAATATATTGAATTCAACGGCTTTATCAACGAATCATACAAGTCAGAAATTACTGACTATTTGCAAAAAAACAAAAACCTTGATCAACCCATCATCAGCGAAACGGTCACTCTAGCGGAAATTAAAAAACGAGGTATCCTTCTACCCTTCGAACCCTCTAAAAATAAACCCGTTCGGGTTGTCAGTTTCGGCGACAACCCTCCTGTTCCTGATGCTGGCACTCAACTAAAAAACAGCAACGAAGTTTGGCCCATTCTCCTCACCGATTTCGAATATCAAGATGGTAATACCCGAATTCACTACACTCTCACCCCTCCCGCTAAGAAAGAACTGCCAGAAACCAAAGAAGCTACCACAAAAGACACATCATTGGCAGAATTTCAACAACAAATTGATGCACTCGCTAACGAAATCAAACAAGATGAAGTTCTCAGTAATGAGGCCTTCCAACAAAAATACAGTAGCAAAAAGGGTAAATTTAACCAGCTAGCTAAAAGCATTAAATCTGTTAGTCCCAAAGACCGTGGAACGGCCGGAAAACTGCTTAACCAGCTCAAATTGACCATTAACTCACAGGCAAATAAACAAGCAGATACTAAGAAACAAGAATGGTTCGACGTCACTCTTCCCGGTATTAAACCGCAACTTGGCCACGCCCACCTTATTTCTCAGACCATCAAAGAAGTAGAATCCATTTTTGCTTCCCTCGGATTTGTCCGCCGTCGCTACCAAGAAATCGAAACTGACTGGTACTATGCCGAAGGTCTAAATATTCCCAAAGATCATCCTGCCAGAGACGACCAAGAAACCTTCTATTTTTCCGACAATGTTGTTTTAACCGCCCACACCAGTAACGGTCAATTAAGAGAAATGGAATTCTTAAAAGAGCCTCCCATCAAAATGATTAACATCGGCAAGACCTACAGGAGACAAGCTTCCAATACCCATTCTCCCATGTTTCATCAATTCGAAGGTCTCCTTGTTGATAAAAACATTAATATGTCCCACCTAGTTGGGGTCAGCAACTATTTTGCTCAGCACTATTTCGGCCCCGATAGAGAAATCCGCTTACGACCACATCATTTTCAATTTACCGAACCCTCATTTGAAGTCGATATTAACTGTAATGTTTGCAAGGGCACTGGTTCCATTCATGGCCATAAATGCAAAGTCTGCAAATCTGGCTGGCTAGAATTAGGTGGCGCCGGCATGGTTCATCCTACTGTTCTCAAAAATGGAGGTATTGACCCAAACAAATACAGTGGCTTTGCCTTCGGTTGGGGCATTGAACGCATTATCATGATGAAACATCAAGTCACCGACAACTTACGTCAACTTTACACTGATGATTTACGCTTTTTACAACAAGGATAAATATGGATATCAAACTTTCACACTCGCTCCTCATTGACTATTTAAAAACCAGCGCCACCCCCAAAACTATCGCCGAAAAAATCTCGCTATGTGGCCCCACCGTCGATCGACTTGAAAAAATAAACGATGATTACCTGTACCACATCGAAGTCATTACTAATCGAGTTGATGCTGCTAGCGCTTTTGGCATTGCCAGAGAAGCTAATGCCATCCTGTCTCAATTTGATATTAAAAGCCAATTAATCAATGACCCCTATCAATTAACCGAAACTAAATTAGGTAAACTTCCGAAACAAATACCTGTCACAGTCATTATCAAAGACAAAAGCCTGATTCATCGTTTTGCCTGCATTGCCATCAGCAATGTTACCGTTAAGCCGTCACCCGCATCTGTGGTCAAACAACTAGAAATGGCTGGTGAGCGTAGCCTCAATAACATCATTGATATCTCCAACGAGCTGACCTTGCGTTACGGTCAACCAGTTCACATCTTTGATCTTGACCGCATCAAGGGCAACACTATGATGTTGCGCTCCAGCAAATCAGGCGAAAAAATCAAAACCCTTGACGGAAAAACGCACACACTGCCTGGAAACGACATTATTATTGAGGACGGGGAGGGGAGAATTATTGACCTTTGCGGCATTATGGGTGGAGATTTATCGGCAGTTACCCCCACCACCAAAAATGTGCTCCTGTTTGTTCAGACCTACGAACCAAAACATATTCGCAAAACCTCACTTGCCACCCAAACCCGAACCATCGCTGCTCAACTCTTTGAAAAGCAACCTGATCCTGAACTAGTCATGCCTGTCCTGATCAAAGGCACCGAATTAATCCTAGAGCGAGGTGGGGGAACCATCAGCTCCAGCATCCTTGACCTCTATCACCAAAAACCAGTTAGCAAATCAATTGACCTCGATCTAGAATGGCTTGAAAATTTCACCGGCGTCACTATCAGTCCCACCCAGATCATCGATATTTTAAATCGTCTTGGATTTGATGTGAAAAAAATAAATCCCACTACTCTAAGCTGCACCGTCCCCAGCTGGCGTCTCCATGATGTGCAAATGAAAGAAGATTTGGCTGAAGAAATAACTAGAGTCTATGGCTATTTCAGATTGCCCTCAATTTTACCCATAACCCAAATCCCCAAAATTGGCACCAGTGACACTCTAGTCAAAGAGCAAGAAATTCTCCAGCACATGGTCAAACTGGGCTATACCGAAATCTATAACAGCTCCCTCCTTTCAAAAGAACAGCTTGATCTAACTGCTGCCGATAAAGATCTCGTCTTTAAGTTAAGTAACCCTCTTTCATCAGATAATGTCTATATGAGACCTTCTCTTCTTCCATCTCTCATTCAAAATGCTCTCAATAATCGCGGCAATAACGTTTTCCCTGCAAAAATAATTGAAATCAGTAATGTCTATCACAGACAAAAAAACAAACCCCTCGCCGATGAATCACCCAATCTTGGACTAATCACCATTGGCTTCAGCTACCAACAGATCATTGGAGATCTTGAAAATCTATTGAGCAGATTTAGTCTTAACTATTCTATAAAACCACTCGAAAAATCATATGTCCCATTTGACCAGAACAAAACCGGT
>QKAA01000043.1 GCA_003247275.1 bacterium
AATTCCTTGATGAGTTGGCTCTTTTTACAATTGAGTCCGTATCACTCATACAGTTTAGCTTTTTTAGGTAGCGCTTTAGGCTCATTGGTAATTATTTTTCCACTTGCCTATTTGTTATATCGATTTGTGGAGCAGCCATCCGGCTATTTATCGAGACGACTATTATCATGGTTACAAGTAAAGTGATGTTACAATAAGTCGCAATGCCAAGTTATCGCACACATCAAACTCATTCAGCTGTGGCTGAACTAAAAAAAACCTCACTGCATTATGGTGGAATATTATTTTTGATTATTTTGTTAATTAGCGGAGTGTTCTGGTGGCAATTACCTCCAGAAATTCCTCTTTTTTATAGTAAACCCTATGGTTTACCTCAGCTGTCACAGAAAATATGGTTTCTTCTTTTCCCAGGGTTATCACTTGTAGCATTTTTAGTAACTTTTGGATTGTTAAAAATTCAAGTTAAATCACATCTGTATAAAGATATGTTGGCGTGGTTATTAAGCTTATACCTTTTCTTGATTATTGTAGCCATGATTCATATTATTTTGGTGGTTTTGTAACTATGTTTGAAAGTTATTGGTGGCACTTATTGGTCATTCCACTTTTGGTTGCTTTTGCGGTATCGGTGATAAGTGCCTATTGGATCAGGAAGTGGTACCTCACCAAAAAATGGGTCGATGATCCGAAGCACAATAATCATGCCAAAGTGGTCCATACGTATGCTGTGCCTCGAGGTGGAGGCTTAGTCGTTGCGCTTGGTATGGTGGCAGGAATTTTGATTTTAATTGGGGTGGATAAGCACATGGCAGGGATTTTGTTGGGAATAGTACTACTAGCGTTGATTGGTTTTTTGGACGATATTTTTGACATTCATCCGTATTGGCGATTAATTGGAGGAGTCTTGGCGGCAGCGGCAGTAGTAGGAGCAGGGATTGGCATTGCTTATGTGACTAATCCGTTTTCTGATGGGGTTTTACAGCTGAATCAGCCACAAATTGCTTTTTGGTTGTTGGGTAAGTGGAGAACAATTTGGATCTTGTCGGATATTTTTGCGCTGATCTGGATTGTGTGGTGTATGAACATGCTTAATTGGTCAAAAGGAGTGGACGGACAATTGCCAGGCATTGTGGTGATTGCAGCCTTAGTTATTGGTATTCTATCGCTTCGATTTGTGGATGATATTACTCAATGGCCAGTGATTCGATTGGCAGCAATAACAGCGGGCTCGTATCTGGGATTATTGGTGTGGAATGTGTACCCTCAGCGAATGATGCCAGGATATGGTGCTGGCTCAATCGCGGGATACTTATTGGCGGTTTTATCTATTTTGTCTGGGGCGAAGTTGGCGACGCTATTGTTAGTGTTAGCGGTCCCCATGATTGATGCTTTGTATGTGATGATTCGCCGGATGATGCACAAAAAGTCCCCTATCTGGGGTGATCGAAGCCATCTGCACCATGCCTTACTGGATCTTAATTGGGGAAAGCGGAGAATTGCTGGATTTTACTGGTTTATCACGCTCGCATTTGGAATTTTGTCTCTCCAATTGAACCCGAAGCAAAAAGCCTTTACAATCTTGCTAATAGGATTGATGATTGGAGGGATGGGCGCATGGTTAAGACAGCTTATTATCTACTCAAAACGGCGCGACCAAGACAGTGGCTAAAGAACTTTGCCTTGTTTGCGGCGCTTTTATTTAGTGGTTTTTTGTTTGAGCCTGGTTATTTTATTCAAGTTGTTTATGCATATTTAGTATTTTGCTTGCTTGCATCATCGATTTATATTTTTAATGATATTCTTGATGCTCCTCAAGATAGAAAGCATCCGTTTAAGAAGAAGCGGCCGTTGGCAGCTGGATTATTATCGATTCCGACGGCGTTATTTGTGGGGATTGTTGGCTTAATCACGGCTTTAGCTTTGGCTCGAAGCATGTCATTTTTCTTCTTTTTAACCTTACTCGCCTACCTTTTAATCAATTTAAGTTATAGTTTGTTTTTAAAACATGTACCTATTCTTGATGTACTGACCATTGCGGCAGGGTTTATTTTGCGAATTTATGCAGGCGCAGCGGTGGTGAATTTGCACATGAATGTGTGGTTTTTACTGACGGTGGTAAATCTATCTCTGTTTTTGGCAGTGGGAAAGCGACAAAGTGAGCGAACGTTATTGACGGGATTGAAGGTTGGCCTCGAGGGACAGCGGTTAACTTTATCTCATTACACCACTCGATTATTGGATATTTATACTGGCATGTTTGCCATGGCTACCTGGTTTTCTTATGCCTTATTTGCGTATCAGCAACAATTCACAGTTCAGGACGGACCCTTACCAACACTACTATCTCTGGTACCAAGAACGTTTGTATCACAAAAATGGCTGATGATTACTGTACCGATCGTTATTTATGGGGTAATGCGTTATTTACAGCTGGTTTATGAGCAAAATAAGGGGGAATCTCCAGAAAGAGTGCTCTTATCTGACAAACCTTTATTGACTGCGGTGACGTTATACGGGATTGTAACTATCGTTATCCTTTATGGCATGGGATAACTTTTAAGAGATTTTCTGGCTATTGAAAAGTTTTTTTACTGTCTTTACTCGACAAGATTGGCGTATTGAGCGGCTATCCAACCTTCTTTACCTGGTTCATACTCGATTTGATACCAACCTGAGTCGTTGAAATCTAAGTAGGGGTAGGTGGTACCAGAATCAACTTTGGCTACTTCGTTATCCTCGAGTCCGTTTGGCTCTGATCTGACTCTCAACCAACCGGTGGGAGTAGTGAGGATTTCGACATAGGGTTTGTCTGGAGTAGCAGTGGAGATAATGGGGGTAGCTGTGGGAGTTGGGGCTGGGGTAGCTGATGGCAGAGCCTCGGCTACCTCTGGTGAGGGCGACGGGGAAGATTCATCAAGTTGGGCAGAAGGGGTAGCTACTGCTTGCTCTTCTCCAGGCTTAAGGGGATAGAGTTTGCCAAGTTCAGCGGTAACTAATAAGCGATAGCCAGCGGAAGCATCTCCATTAAACTCGAGGGTTTTGTAGCCTTGAGCATTGAGGGTGATCTTATGCTGGCCAGGATCAACGCCGACGTTTAAGAGAGGAGCAAACCCTTTGGGTTGGTCATCGATTCTAACAATAGCGTTGGGAGGGGTGGAAATGACGGTGATTTCTGCCTTGTCTTTTTTGGAAAGTTTCTCGAGTTCAAGAATATAGACAGATGATTCTTGAAAGGTGTCAGCAAAATTTCGATTAACAACAGTTAAAACATTTGATTTTAAGTTTACGTTTGCCTGGTAGACTTCTTGAGGCATGGTTTGGGGAACGATTTTTATGAGATGGTCTCCAGCTTTAATTTTTTCGGATACAAAGGGAGTTTCACCTACATGTTGTTCGTCGATATAAACACTGGCTGTGGGAGTTGAATCAATTTTGAGTCCTCCAGTCTTCTCTGGAATAAAAGGCAGAGTGCAGCCAGAAAAGAGCACACCAAAGGCGACTAAAAACAGCAGTTTAGTAACATTTATTTTTAACTTGTTCATGGGGTGTTTGGTGACGCTTTCTGTCTTATATGACTGGATGCAGTATACCAGATTAGCAATTGGCTTGACAAACTGATAATGTCGTTTTAGTATGAGCTTAGCAGTTGATAGCATCGAGTGCTATTTTCTGCATATTACATAATTTCTATAAGGAGGACGTATGGCTATTGTACGTTGGGATCCATTACAAATTATGCGTTGGCCATCATTTTGGGATGATGAAGATATGATGTCCTCGACTGTGGCTGACAATAATTTGGATATTTACGAAACTGAAAACGAGATTGTGGTTCGGGCCAATGTGGCCGGTGTTTCGCCTGAAAAGGTAGATATCACCTTTGAAAAAGGGATTTTATGGATCAGAGCTGAGGAAGAAGTGGAACAGAAAGAGGGCAAGAAATATTATCGGAAAGCCACCAGAAGTTATTCATACAAGGTAGCTGTACCTGGTAATATTGACCTTAAAAATGACCCTGAAGCCGATGTTGAGCATGGGGTAGTTAAGGTCACTTTCAGGAAAGCTGAAG
>QKAA01000053.1 GCA_003247275.1 bacterium
AATATCAACTTCCCCAACTCAGCGACGATATTGGCGCGACCAGAATCGCCTCATTAAATCAGCTATTCAAAAATGACGGCATAATCTTACCCCAAGATAATCGCATCGAAGTGTATGATGTTGCCAACCTACAAGGACAATCAGCCGCTGTTTCCATGGTTGTTGCCATCAACGGCAAGATTGATCCTGAACACTACCGCTACTTTTCTATTAAATCGCTTAACACTCCAAATGATGCCGCCATGCTAGTTGAAGCTCTCACCAGAAGAAGTAATCACCCAGAGTGGGGGACAGCCAACCTCATTGTTCTCGACGGCGGTAGACCTCAAGTCGTCGCCGCTAAAAAAATCATCAACATTCCCAGTCCTATTATTGGCCTTGCCAAAAAACCTGATCGACTCGTGCTCGTTAAACCAGATAGAACTACAGACACTATTCCCCTTGACCCCCACAATCCTGGCGCTCAATTACTCGTTCAATTAAGAGATGAGGCTCATCGTTTTTCTCGAAAACTCCATCACAAATTATCCACCAAAAAACTACTCCAATCTTGAGATTATCCAAAAATTAAGCTAAAGTAAGACTAAGAAACTAGTATGAAACAAGCCCTTAAATCAATTCTCGTTTATTCCGTTGCCATCGCTTTTTCTAGCTTATTCTTGCCTGGAATCGACTACTCCGGCAGAATTGAAACCCTCATTATCACCGCAATTGTTATGGGTATCGCCAATACCTTCATTCGACCTATCCTCAATCTGATTCTCCTCCCCATCAACATTATTACCTTGGGACTCATCGGTATTTTCATGAACGCCATAATTTTATTTATCGTCACCCTGCTTGTTCCCGATTTTAATATTACCGCCTTCCAATTAAACGTAGGCGGCACTCTCCTCACCATTCCCATGATTTGGTCATATCTCGTTTGCTCGTTTGTCTTAAGTTTTGTGACCAACATTATCCGCAAAATTATCAACAACTAAAAACTCACGCCACATGATACAATGGCATGCGTTTGAAACAAATTAAAGAGAGCATATGAATTTTTTACTTATTGCCCAAATCGTTACTTCAATTATTTTAGTTATTCTTATCATTCCTCAAGGAAGTGGTGGGGGAATTGGTAGCGCCTTTGGCGGCTCCTCCTATCACACTCGAAGAGGTATGGAAAAAGGCATCTTTGGATTAACCATTGCTGCTGCTGTTGTTTTTATCCTACTTGCAGTTGCTGCCTTAATCTAAACAAAATTCATGATTAAAAAACTAAGAATTTGGTCTTGGATAGTTTCAGCATTTATCAAAAAGTATGCTATTGGCATCACCATTGGGACCATTGCCGGCGTTATTTTAGTTGTCTACTTTGACCCCATACTCAAAATGCTCCCCATCACCAATACCCAGCATATTGGCCGAATTGGGTCTTTCACCCTGGCACAGTTACCCCTTGATATCCAACAACAAGTTTCATCTGGACTAACAAAAATAAACCAAAAAGGGGATTGGGTTGCTGATGTCGCCAACACCGTCAACATCAACCAAGACGGAACCCAATACACTGTCACCATCAACCCCGAAACAACTTGGAATGACGGAACGCCACTAACTACCGCCGACATTGAACTTAATATTGCCGACGTCACCATTGATCGACCCGATCCTCAAACCATCACTTTTACCCTTCAAGAAGCCTTCGCCCCATTCCCCACTATTTTGTCTCAACCCATTTTGCGCAAAACTAAAATGGGTTTTATTAGAAAGAAAACTGAAATTTCCGGTATTAATGAATTTTCTATTACCGACGTTGAAACCAACGGGCAATATCTCAAAAAAGTTATTTTATCCTCTGGCAACAGCGTTAAAGTTTATCACTTTTATCCCACTGAAGAAGACGCGCTAGTTGCCTTTAAATTGGGTCACATCGATACTATTGAGGGTTTATCAAGCGCCCCAATGGATCAATGGAGCAATGTTTCTATCGAAAAAGAGCCTGATCCTAATCGCTACCTCACCCTCTTTTTTAATACTGCCGACCCCAACCTTCAAGATAAAACCATTCGTCAAATGCTTGCTTATGCTACCCCCAAAAGCACCGATGATGATCGAGTTATTAGCCCGATTAGCCGCAATTCTTGGGCATACAACCCCCAAGTTAAACCCTACCTCTACAACTTAGATACTGCCAAAGAAATGCTTGATAAAATCGTCGCCGCCAATCCCAATATCGAATTACAAATCACCCTTACCACCACTCCCGCCTATGTTGATATCGGTCAACAAATTGTTGATGCTTGGAATCAATTAGGTGTCACCGCCAACCTTCAAATTGTTTCTTTCCCTGACACCAACGAATACCAAGCCCTCCTCATCGGCCAACAAATTCCTGATGATCCCGATCAATACGCTCTCTGGCATTCAACCCAAGCTACCAACATTGCTAAATACAAAAGTCCCAAAATCGATAAACTCATCGAAGATGGTCGTAAAGAAACCGATAAAGATAAACGCAAACAAATCTATCTCGATTTTCAACGATTTTTAGTCGAAGATTCTCCCGCCGTCTTTTTACAAGAACTTCCTAATTTCACCATCGCCAGAAATGGAGCTCTCTCCAAAAAAACCAACTAAGGATACAAAAAGTGTGAGGCAGAAGGCAAATCTCCTCCTGGCTCATACCGCAATTCCCGCACATCAGTCGCTTCAACTAAATTAATCTCTGCTTGAAACAGTAGTGTTTGATTAACTCCAACCATCTGGCGATTTGTCACATGCATTGCAGCCTTAGGTACAATCACAATTCCGTCTTTGACGATTGAAGCACTAACTCGGGCATCTAAACCTTCCAATACAGACTTGTTATAAAGTGACACATCAACAATCAATTTTCTTTTTATTTTGTCAGTCGCATCAAAAACAATATGAGGATTCGAGAAAGTAATTGTATAAGCAGCAAAATCATAGGTGCCATCCTC
Source organism: bacterium (assembly GCA_003247275.1). Taxonomy (GTDB): domain Bacteria; phylum Patescibacteriota; class Microgenomatia; order UBA1400; family RBG-16-45-19; genus SZUA-360. Next base: position 2,970 of record QKAA01000053.1, read on the forward strand.
ACCAAAAGGAACTTCAGAAATTACCATTGACCCCTCAGTTACCGCACTCGCTGACGCCACCAAAGCCGACGAAGAAGCGATTTCTCCTGCAGATGAAGCTGTTACTGTCATTAATGGATCGGGAAGGGGAGAAGGAGTCGGCATCGCATTAATCACTTCAGGCTGAACATCCGTTGCCCCCAATGTTTGTGGATTAACCACGGCATCAGCAATCACTTTCTCTTCAGCTGGATTTTTAGAGGCAAAAAAAACTCGATCAGTTAGAACAAAACTCCCCACAATCAATAATGACAACGTCATCGCTGTCGCTACCAACTCATCCCTAAATCCACCACTCAAATTAATTCCTGTCGTATTCTCCCGCACTTTATACATAAAAATTACTTGCTATCTGACTCCCTCGATTTATAAATTCGCTCAGCTTCCAAGAAAATCTGTTGTTCCACATTGTATTGTGTCAAACCAGAAAATATCGGATCCTCCAATATTGCCTCAGGTCTCAAAGAAGTCCACAACTTCATTTTATCCAACAGCATCTCCACCACTGTCACCAGCGCCACCAACTGATCGTGTCTTATTTGCATTGCCCAAAAATAATCCTTGTCAGGATTACCACTCTTCAATTCATGGGCTTTTGCTAACACAAAAAATTCAAAACGTTCTGGACTATCTAACGCCGTTGCCATCCAAGAATCAATAAACTCTGGCAAGTGAATTAACTGATCAATCGCGTTAAGTGCCGGCTTTCGATCATCACTCGAAAGTGACCTATTTGCCACCATTGCTAGGCGTTCCCAAAAATCTAATCTCCCGGTACAAATTGACTCCGAAAGTACCCGATATTTTTTCATCTCTTGCAACACAAAATTTCTCAAGCCCTCACGATCTACTCGACTAGAAGAATCAATAAAATAACTTGGCAAGAAAAACCTCCTCATTGCCCGGCAAGGCACAACAATAGTATATTGATCATAGACTAAAGTATATACATATGCCAAGACAAAAAAAAATGTACCACTGGATTGTCCGAGTTGTTTTTGTTGCTGCTCTTTTTTTGACAAGCGCACTAACTGTTAAGGCCCAATCCGCCGTCAGTTTCGAATTTGACACCTTCAACACCGGCACCGCTAAAGTTGCTGGACTTCCTTTTCAAGTTACTATTACCGCCCTTGATTCAAACGGCGATACTGCTGTTGGATTTAATAGTCCAGCGCTACTTGTTGACGAAACTAACACTATCTATCCCAACCAAACATCCAATTTTATTAATGGCGTCTGGACTGGCATGGTCTATGTTACTCAGAGCACCACTGAAAATACCATTACTGCCTCGTTAGGCACCGTTATTGGTCAGTCAGAAATCTTTTCCGTTTCACCTGATAGTCGAACCCCCTTTATTTCTATCGTTTCAGGCAATAACCAAACTTCAATTACTGGCAGTCAGCTGAGCTCTCCTTTTCGAGCTCAAGTTGTTGATACGTATAACAACCCCATCCCTAACCTCGGAGTCAATTTCGTTGTAGCCAACGTTCCCACCGGATCTACCGGCTACAACCTTACCAATAACAGCGCTATTTCCGATGCAAATGGCTACGTTAGTACTGTACTTCGTCTTGGTAAAAAAGCCGGCTCTTATGTCACCACTGCGACGGTTAATTCAGGCTTTCATCACTCTACTCAATTTTATGCCACCGCCACCCCTGGCCCATTAATTTCCATGGCTATTAAACCTTACGTCGCCGTTATTCCCGCCGGCAGCACCCTTCCTTTTGAAGCAATTGGTTATGATCAATACTACAACGAAGTCAGCAATATTCCTGTTACCTGGTCTATCCAAAATGGTGGTGGCTCTATCGACTCTACTGGAGTCTTTACTGCCGCTTACATCTTGGGAAATTTTACTAACACTGTTAAGGCTACATCTGGAGTTGTTGGTGCTAATGCTAGCGTCAATATTGTTGATATCTATCAAGGAACCGGAGATGACACCAGTTCAGGTACCGGTGTTGGTACTGGTATTGCCGCCACTGTTTCCGCCACCCCCGTTCCTGTTTCCGGCGTTCTCTATAATCTTCAAATAGAACCAGATGTTCTCTCCGTTTTACAAAATGCCCGAATACCCATTGTGGCTCAAGGAGTCGATTTTTTTGGCAACCCAGTTTCTGGCGTTACCTATTCTTTTCAAAGTACTGGGGATCTCGGCACCCTAACCCAAACAGGAGCAAATGCCGCTCTCCTTACCGGATCAGGCACTGGCGTCGGTAGCGTTATTGTTACCGCTACCCAAGGAGATGTAACTCGCACCGCTAGTGCCATCGGCAGTATTGGATCAGGTATGAACCGCCGTCTCGTGATTGAAGATATCGAAAGTCCCCAACAAGTCGGCGAGCCCTTTACCATCTCCATCGCCGCCAAAGACAGCTTTAATAACTTTATTACCGACTACCAAGGCCCCTTAGTTATTGCCGATACTACTGGTACCATTGATCCTGCCGTGGTTCAACCCAGTGACCAAGGCATTTGGTATGTTCAAGCCATTATTAGTGTTTCTCACCCCGAAGTCTCCATTACCGTTGCCGGCGATGGCATGGTAGGTGTTAGTAATGTGTTTGAAGTTACTGGTGACCCCAAAAAAACTGATCTGGGTTTGGGCGGAGGAACTGCCTTTGGCGATATTTTAGGTGCCTCAATTTCTGCCAAAATTGATGAAGTAATGAAGGCTCAAAACTTAAGTAAATACGTTGTTCTTAAATACATCGGCGCCGGCATTGCTGCTGGCTTTGGCATTTTAGGCGCCAGCGTTGGTGGAGGTCTTATGGCTTCACGAGGTTTGGAGGCGATTGGCCGTAATCCATTCGCCAAAAGTCGCCTTCAAGCCAACCTTTATATCGGTTTAGCTGTCTTCATCGCCGCTGCTTCCCTCGCTGTCTTTGCCTCAACCGTCATCATGCGCTAACCCACCCAATTCTCATTGATTTACACTAGATAATCCTGATACAGTAAAGAGGTATATACAAACAAACTCTACAAACGAGGTGACTGCCCATGTCTCCATGGCTTATTTATACTGGTTTAACTGTCGCATACATCATTATTCTCGTGCTTTATTTCCTCCGTCGTTCCAAAACCCACGAACACGAATTGTCTCAATTTTTAGCTACAGCTAAAGACCAACTTGAATCCCACAAACAAGAAACCAATGCCTTAGCTCAAGAAAAAGTCAACCAAGCTCTTGAAGTTGTCAAAAAAGTTCAAAAAGTTGCCCAAGAGTTCGAAAAAAACGCACAGGCAGAATACGACCAAATTATCGAAGATGCTAAAACTGAGAAAAAAGAAATCCTCTCTCAAGCCAAAACTGAAATTGCCGAACTCTACGCCAACGCCGACGAAGAACTAGAAGCGTATAAAGCTGAACGAATGCGAGAAATTGAACGAAACTTGGTCAAATTAGTTATCTCTATTACCCAAAAAGTCGTTGATGTTAGCTTGAAACCTTCTGATCACGAGAAAATTATTACCGACGCCCTAGAAGAAGTAAAAAAGAGCCGTTCTAGACTATGAAAAAAACTGATACCGAAATTTTATGCGATAAACTTCTCTCCTATATTCACACCTCACACGAACTGAAACAAGTTTCTCTGGCTCTTGAAACTATTGCCATCGACCGTCATTTTAAAAACCACGCCGATAGTATCGTCAACGATAGTGACCTTAAAGATGCGCAAAAAAAACGCCAGCTTCTTTACTTACTTGGCACCATTGAAAACTCCACCATCCACAATTTTTTCTCAGATGAAGTTGACAGCAACAACCTCTGGATCTTTGATCTCCAAAAAATTGATTACCTCGACGAATTTATTAAAAAATTCCAGCAGGCTACTGAAAAAATAATCACCCTCCATCTCACTTCCGCCAAAGACATGACTCCCCAACAAATTCGAACCATTTCCAAAGATCTCTCCCACGAGTTTGGCACCAAGATCATTATTGAACACAGTATTAACAAAAATCTGATCGGCGGAGTGGTTGTTAAATTCGATAACTACATTTTTGACTATTCCATCCGCTCCAAATTTCAACAATTTCAACGCGAGTGGTTATCCTCTCTAGAAAGAACCTCCAAATTAACCGGTCGATATGACCCGCTTAAAACACTCTGATAAGCTATACCCATGACAAATGCTTCACCCAAAATTGAAGATGTACTATCTGAAGTAACCAGTAGTGTCAACTTTGATCCAGAACCTCAGGTTGTTCCCAAAGAAGAAGCTCCTTCAAACAAGTTGCCCTTCCCAAAAATTCTTGATTTTTCTTTTCCCGAAGACGACGCCGAAGCCTATCGTTTAGCCGAAGTTGGTGAAGTTACTTATGTTGGTGATGGTCTTTGTCACATTAAAGGCCTCAACAAAACCAACATGGAAGATATTATTGAAATTTTCACCCCAAACGGCTCTCAAAAAGCTCTCGTACTTGGCATCGAAGAAACTCACGTCGAAGCTGTGGTTTTGGGTGATTACTCCGCCATTAAGCGCGGCGACCAAGCCAAACAAACTGGCAGCAAACTTCGCATCCCCGTTGGCAAAGAGCTCCTTGGTCGAATTATTAGTCCGCTCGGAGAACCATTAGACGGGCTCGGCCCCATCCATGCTTCCGCCAAAAGAATTGTTGAATTTGGAGCTCCTGGAGTGGTTGATCGCGTTCCTATCACTAAACCTCTCCATACCGGCATCGCCGTTATTGACACTACAATTCCCATCGGTAGGGGACAACGAGAACTAGTTATCGGCGATCGAAAAACCGGCAAGTCTCGCACCATGCTTGATATTATTTCCAATCAACAAGATCAAAATGTCTACTGTGTTTACGTTGGTGTTGGTCTCCAAGCTGCCAAAGCTAAAGCCACCGCCAAACTACTCCAAAAACGAGGCGCTCTCAAATACACCACTATGGTTATCTCTAACTCCGACGATCCTCCCACACTTCAATACATCGCCCCATACGTCGGTACCGCCATCGGTGAATACTTTATGTATGGTGGCAAACATGCACTTGTCATCTATGACGATCTCTCCAAACAAGCCAAAGCCTACCGCCAAGTGTCACTCTTACTCAAACGTTCACCTGGCCGAGATGCGTATCCAGGCGATATCTTTTTTCTCCATTCCCGCTTACTTGAGCGCTCATCTCAGTTAAACAAAAAATTAGGCGGCGGCTCGCTCACTGCCCTGCCTATTGCCGAAACCCAAAGTGGTGATGTTTCCGACTACATCATTACCAATCTCATGTCTATTACTGACGGTCACATTTACCTTGATGCCAACATGATGCACGAAGGCATTATGCCCGCTGTTAATTCCGGCTCATCTGTTTCTCGTATTGGCGGTAAAGTTCAATTTGATTTACTCCAAGAAGTTGCCGAAATTGCCTCAAGAATTTTAGCCAAATATAACGAAGTTAAGTCCTACGAAACCATCAATACCGAAGTCAGTGAAGAAACTCTCCTTGATATTACCCGCGGCAAGCGCATTCGAGATATTTTTTCCCAAGATTCCAGCATTAATTTAAGTGATGTCGAAGAAATTATTTACCTCGCCATTGCCTGTTCTGACAAAATGGATCATTGGGATCAAAAGCAAATCGATGCCTACAAACAACATTTTATTGAATACGTTAGAAATATCGATCTTGAAGAACTAACCAAAAAAATTATGACTGCCAAAAAAATAAACCAAATTGAATCTGACCTAAATACTCTATTCGTTTCTTTTGCCCGTCAATTTAATCTCAATAACTAAAAACCACCCATGAGCCAAATCACCGAAATTAAAGAGCAGCAAGGAGTCGTTACCGCAGTCGGATCATTCGCCTCTAGTTTGCAACAAATAGCTGCTGGCAGAATGACTAAGCTCCGCCAATCGGTTATTGCTGCTCGCCGATTTGTTGATGAAGCCACGATTATTTTACGAGAATTACAGACAGAAAAACAAAAAGAAATCATCAAAGAAAAACAAGCTATTGCCGCAGGGAAAATACAAAAGCCCCTCAAAAAACCCATCATTCCCAAAAAAACCAAACGAACTGCCATCATCGTCATCACCTCTAACCAAGGTTTATGCGGTAGCTACAACACCGACATCCAGAAAAAAATGAATGTCATTGTCGAAGACTATCCCGATGTCGATTATTTTATTATCGGCAAAAAAGGCCAAGAATTTTTCAAACGACTTGCCAAAAAACACAACATCAAATTCTATCCTTTCAACATTCCTGAAATGGTCGAAATGGAACATCTAAAACCCTTGGTTGGTATGTTTTACTATTACGATCAAATCTTTTTGGTCTATTCTAAATACATCAATACTGCCACCAGAAATGTGGTTTTTATTGAACTGGCCGTGCCCCACAATCTAGAGGTCGAAACCGCCAAAGAAAAAGAAGAAGGCAAGTTTATTTTCGAACCGAATTTAGACGAAGTTATAGCCTCCACTAGCGCCAAGCTCCGCTATGCCCTTTTCCGCCAACAAATTCTTGACTCCCGCCTTTCTCTTTACACCGCCCAAATGATAGCCATGCAAACCGCCTCTGAAAATGCCAAAACGCTGACTGCCGAATTACAGCTTGAATTTAACAAGGCTCGCCGCAAGCTCGTTGACAAAAAAATCCAAGAAGTCCAAGCCGGTCGCTCGCTCTGGGAAAAAAAAATAATAACCACCAACTGATAAATCAAGTATAGTAGTACTATGGTCGAAAACAACAAAACTGAAACGAATCATAATAAACTCCGTCGCACCGGCCGAATTGTTGCCATCAAAGGCGCTGTTGTTGATGTCCATTTCCCCATCGATTTGCCCGACATTTACAATGCCCTCGAAGTCCAAAACAAAGAAAAACTTATTTTAGAAGTATTTGAGCACTTAACTAACCACCAAGTCCGCTGCCTTTCCATGTCACCCACCGCCGGTTTAAGTCTTGGCATTCCCGTTATTGACACTGAAGATGTGCTTAAAGTCCCCGTTGGAACTGAACTTCTAGGCCGCATCGTCAATGTTTTTGGTGAACCCATCGATGATAACGGACCCATTAACGCGAGCGAACGAGCTCCAATTCACATCAAGAGTCCTAGCTTCAACCAAGTTGAGCCTGCCAGCGATATTATTGAAACCGGCATCAAAGCTATCGACTTTTTTACTCCCTTTTTAAAAGGGGGTAAAATCGGTTTCTTTGGGGGAGCTGGCGTCGGTAAAACTCAATTAGTTACTGAAATTATTCACAACACTACTATTAAGCATGGCACCAAATCAGTTTTTGCCGGTGTGGGTGAGCGCACTAGAGAGGGGACTGACCTCTACATCACTCTTGATGAAACCAAAGTGCTTGAAAACGTTGCTATTGTATTGGGTCAAATGAATGAATACCCCGCTATGCGTTTCCGCACCCCATTAACCGCCATCACTATTGCTGAATATTTTAGAAACCAAACTGGTAAAGAAATTCTTCTTTTCATCGATAACATTTTCCGCTTTATTCAAGCTGGTGCAGAAATCTCCACCGTTTTAGGCAGAATTCCTTCTGAAACGGGCTATCAATCGACCATGAATTCTGAGCTAGGAGAAATCCAAGAACGAATTGTTTCCACCTCAAACGGATCTATTACCTCTGTTCAAGCTATCTATGTTCCTGCCGACGACTTTTCCGACCCAGCCATTCAGGCCATTTTCTCTCACCTCGATTCTGTCGTGGTTCTTGACCGAAAAATCGCCCAACAAAAAATTTATCCCGCCATGGATCCGCTTGCCTCTAGTTCCAGTCTTGACCGTGAAGTCTTAGGAGATGCTCATTACACCACTCTCAAAGAAGCCAATAAAGTCCTAGAGCGATACCGCTCACTTCAAAACATTATCGCTATTTTAGGTGAAGGAGAACTTTCAGAGGCAGAAAAAGTAACTGTTAGCCGTGCCAAAAAACTCACCAAATTTTTCTCTCAACCTTTCTTCACCGCTGAACAATTTACCAACAACCCCGGTAAATATGTTAATCGAGAAGATACCGTTAATGGAGTGAGTAAAATCCTCTCCGGCGAATACGACGATGTTAACGACGAAACCTTTTATATGATTGGCCCCATCGAAGAAGCTGAACAAAAAATGAAAATGATGAGCTAAAAAATGGACGACCAAACAAATTTTCAAGTTGTTATTGTTAGCCCCGACACATTAGTCCTCGAAACTACTGCCACCAAAGTGATTGTTCCTGGCGTCATCCAAGAGTTAGCTATTCTTCCCAACCACACCCCACTTTACTCTGAACTCATCAAGGGCACTGTCAAAATTTTCACCGAGCATGAGGGAACTAAAGAAATAGATATCGATAGCGGCATCATTCGTGTCAGAAGAAATAAAGTCAGTATTATCCTCGGCTTTGACGTTGATATTGAACGTCAAAAACCAAAATTATAAATCTATTCTTCCACAATAAAGGATCTATCAACTTCAGCTAAATCAGGTCTGCCATCTTGCTCAAAAAAAGTCGCTCTCATTCGTCTCCAACTCCCTTGAGTCGGATTTCTCCAAATCAAATAATTCAACCGTTTCAACTCACACACCACATCACCTTTTTTGATACAGTCTTGTAATTCCTCAATTAACTGCGTCTCACCATAAATAGTTAGCGAATTACGCATATCGGTTTGTTTAATTTGAGCCAATACTGTACGAATATGTGGATTATTCGGCTGATAAGTCAACGCATAATTCATTTCTCTTTCTGCCAGTGCTTCTTGACCCAACTGAGCCAATCGATACCCAGACAATAAATGTTGTTCCGCCACTACTGCTTCTAAAGCCTTCACATAGCGATAATCCGGCATCTCGTTACTTAAATAAAGCTCTACCAGCCGCTGACCCCCATCCCGATAATTAAACACGCTCTCTCCTAGCTCTTTTGCCACCACAAACCGCAAGTTACCATCAGGAATTAAGTAAAAAGCTTGACCATCAAGGCCTAATTCATCCATCCATTGCGCATTAATTTGTGCCACCACCACTTCTTTTTCAGCTAACTTTGTTTGAGCAATTACTTCCCCCAACCTAAATGGATCAGCCAAAAAATGCTCATACGGTTGATCGTTTTGGTAACCATACCGATACCATAATGACTGAGAAGACACATGAATTGGCTCAAATTTGCTCAACACCAACTGCTTATAATACAAACCAAAACAAGAAATGTCTGAAAAACACAACACTTCACTGCCATCTGATAGGTCAGACACGACCACATCTGCATAAGTGGAGGCAAAGGAATAATTCGCCAAAGACCGCTGCTGCCAAACCAAAACCATAAACACCAACAAGGCAATGATTCCTCCATATACTAACACTAAAGATCTTTTTAGATAAGTAAAAAACCAAACGACCCCAAACATGCTGAGTAATCCCCACCACAATTGACTTAACACAAACATTCGCTCAATTGTTGCCAGTGAAATTTCGTATTCCACTGAGTAAGGTAAATAATGAGGCATGCTCAAATACCCTGCCAATAGAGGACCAGAAAAAATAAAACTCGCTAATATAGGCCAGTAATAAAAAGCCTTACTTTTTTGACCATAAATAACCCCCAATATGCCAAAGATCAAAGTAATTCCCCAATAGCGCCACATCGACAGAGCATAAAATTGTACTGACGCCCACACCGAAGCCATCGAAACTCCACTCAAATAAGCACTCATCTCTCCTTGAGCCACTGAATATCCTGAAAAATCACTTCGTAACACAAATTTCCACAGTGATGTTAAAGAGGGGACAAACCTCCACGAATCAGCATTTTGCTGCAACCCTAATGCCCACAACAGCAACAGGCTCATGCCTCCCCCCACCACCAAACCCGAAACCAACATCCCCCATTGTTTCCAGCAGTTTTTGTACCGCTTTAGACGGAAAAATAACCATACCAACTGCGGTCCAACTGTCAAAATCAACAGCTGATGATGCATCAAACCCACTCCCATCGTTAATCCCAACCAAAACCATCGACTCAATCCAAATCCCTTTTTCTTTTCTATCCCAATAATCAACCAAAAAATCAATAAAGACAATAAACTCAATAACCCAAACACTTCTATATGTATGCCATGTTCCCAAATTAATTTACTCGATCCAACCAATAAACCTCCAAGAATCACCAACTGCATCGGTAAACGAAATGAATAATTTCTCTGCCAAATCATCATGACCAGCCCAATTGAAGCTGCCATGAATATCACAGCTAAAAAATGAGCTGATTGGGCTGGTGGCAGAGGTAACACATGTGTTACGCCATAAATCATTCCCATTAATAATGGATAACCGGGAGGGTGAGGGAGAGCTAACGAATATCCTGCCGCTATTAATTCGTCACTATCTCCAAATCCCGTCATATCTCGCGCCGCTGAAAATCCATACAAAAAAACAAAAAATAGAATGATTACAATAAATGGATACTTTTTCACAAAACCCATTTATACCGAAACTTTCCGATAATACCGCTCAAGTGACAGTTGAATAATTTTTTCTCTATTCCCATTCACCACCGATGGCAACGGTAATGTCGTGGCTGCAAACGGAGTCGAAGTTAACCCATCAACTGACATTTTCAATAAAATCTCGAATTTGCCCAATCCCACCAGATCCTCCTTCGTATAAACCCCGCCAAATTCTTTTTCCAAAATCGCCGCATCAGATGCCCCCACTACAAAAGTTGCTAAAGTGCCCACATTGCCAAAAATCGCTTTTTGCACCGGATCAGCCACTTGATCAGTATATTGATTAGCTAATAACAAATTAAGCCTGTATTTGCGCGCCTCAGATAATATCTTGGTAAAAGAATCGGTCGCAAAATTCTGAAACTCATCCACATACAAATAAAAATCTTTCCGCTTATCGGCTTCCTGACCAACTCGCTTCATTGCCACCAATTGAATTTTAGTAATTAGCATCGCACCCAATAAAGCCGTTGTATCCTCACCCAGTTTCCCTTGAGACAAATTAACTATCAAAATTTTTCCTTGATCCATCACTTCATCCAGTGAAAAAGTCGATTTAGTTGAGCCAACCACTCGACGTATTCGTTGTGCTGACAAAAACTGTCCCACCTTGTTTAATACTGGAGCAATCGCTTCTGCTCTAAACTTTGGATTCATCGTCTCAAACTCTTGTGTCCAAAAGGCTCCTAAAACTTGATCGGACTCAGCAATCTTTGCTACCGCCTGTTTTCTAAACACATCATTAGTCAACATTTTAGGAATATCCACAAAGGTGGCTTCATCTAAATAAAGCAGCGACAATACAGTATTTCGCAAAATGTATTCCAGTCGTGGACCCCATGAATGACCATATAGTTTTTTAAATACCGACACAATTCCCGAGGCAATCACATCGGTATGAGTCACTAAATCAGCGTCAAACAAGTTTAGTGAAAAAGCTCGATCATCTGACAATGTTGGATCCAAATAAATCACATCATTTAAACGACGCTTAGGAATATAATCCAACACAATTTCTGATAAATCGCCGTGAGGATCGATAATCGCTACCCCTTCACCATTTCTAATATCATTAATCGCCATATTGGCAATTAACGTCGACTTACCGGCACCAGTCTTTCCAATTACATATGTATGTTTCCGTCGATCCTCCCGTTTTAATCCCATTACCACTTCACGATTTCGCCATACCGTTTTGGCAAAGAAATTCG
>QKAA01000074.1 GCA_003247275.1 bacterium
TAACCAAAACAAAAACCAGTCCTTTCGTTTGGATGCAGCTAACAGAGCAAACACCAACAATCCACCACTCCACCAAAACAACCACACAATATTTCGATACAGTCTCCCCCACCACAATGAAGCAGAGGCCAACAATCGACCATTGGACGCTTGAAAAAAATCAACCCCAAAGGAATGCAACCACATGACACTTATTATCAACAAACCAACCCCCGCTGCCACCAACCAATGAAGCCACAACCACGACCATGACACCTTCCGCTTTCGCATCTGCCAATACACATAGCCAAAAACCAACCCTACCGAAAAAACCGACGGCTTGATCCACCAAGAAATTCCTATCAGTAATCCGAAAAAACCTCCCGTGCCCGCTGCATCAGCAAGAGTAAATTGCCGCCTCGTCATCAACCACCAACCAAATGCCACTAATCCCGTTGCGCACAGCATTACCCCCGCTTCTTGTAAACCCAAACTTTCATACCACACCAAGCCTGGGATCGCCACATAAATGATTTTCTGCCACCACAGCATATTCTTACCACTAATCAGTTTATACAACCAAAAGACTAACAAGGCAGTCGCTAAGCCCAACAACATATTAACTAATCGCAGAGCTCCAAACGGCCATGCTCGCCCCAAAACTGCTTCAAAAGGCGCCCACAGTAGCAACATTCCCGGCTGCTTCCCGTCCATAAGCATCGGTGTTAAACCCGCAGTGCCTCCTTCCACCACCGCCTGCGTCCATTGAGCATAAATTGCCTCGTCATTAAATACTGGAAACAAGCCAATAAACAACAGTCGTAAACCAAAAAACACTATCAACCACAACCAATTCTTCATGATCCCATCATACGACATATTGCATCCAACCAATAAAACACTTGGGCTTTGCAATTGCCCATTAAAACCAGTATAATCACTCGGTTAAGTAAGAATAAAAAGTAAACGGTAAAAAAAGTATGAAATCAAACATCCATCCAACTTGGTACAATGACAGCGTTGTCACTTGTTCTTGCGGCAACACCTTTACTACTGGCTCTATCGAACCTACCCTTAAAGTTGATATCTGTTCCAAATGTCATCCCTTCTTCACCGGTGAAATGCGTTTTGTCGATGAACAAGGTCGCGTTGAAAAATTCCAACAAAAAATGGAAAAAGCCGCCAAGTTCAAAGCTGGCAAAAAAGCTAAAGCCAAAGATAAAGCTCAGAAATCTCAAGCTCCCAAGAGTTTGAAAGAAATGCTTTCACAAGTCAACAAGACAGCAGATACTCAAAACTAGCTAATGACAAACCCAGCTGAAAATGCGCTCCAACAACAACTTTCCCAAGTTGAAGCTAAAATTGCAGAAACAAATAGTCTGGTTGAGGCCGACGAAAGTTTTGCTGAACTAGCCAAAGAAGAAATTGCCCAGTTGAACCAACAAAAAGAAGCTCTACTTCAATCTCTTGCTCAATTAACTGGTGATTTTTCTAAATCGGAATCTAGTGATCCCGACTCTGCTTACGATCAATCCCCCGCTATTATCGAAATTCGAGGTGGGGCTGGTGGTGAAGAAGCCAAAATTTTTGCCGATGATTTAATCCGCATGTACCTCAAATATGCTGAAACCCACAAATTCAAAGTTGAGTGGGTTGACGAAAGTGTCATGAAAATGCGTGGCAAAAACGCCTACGGTACCTTCAAATACGAAGCTGGCGTTCACCGGGTTCAACGTGTTCCCGAAACTGAAAGCGCCGGACGAATTCATACCTCGACTGCCTCAGTTGCCGTCTTGCCCGAAGTTCCTCCCAATCGCCTAGAAATTCGCGAAGAAGATTTGGAATGGAAATTCACCACCGGCGGCGGTCACGGTGGTCAAAACGTCAATAAAGTCGCTACTGCAGTCCTTTTAACCCATCGACCCAGCGGCATTGTTGTTAATTGTCGTCAAGAACGCTACCAACAACAAAATCGCGAAATTGCCCTTGAACTTCTCCGCAGTCGTTTATGGGAACAAGAAGAAGAAAAGCGCATGGCCAAATTGACCGAAAAACGCCGCAATGCTGTTGGTACTGCCGCTCGTTCCGAAAAAATTCGCACCTACAACTTCCCCCAAAGCCGCGTTACCGATCACCGCATTAAAAAATCCTGGCACAACCTTTACGAAATCCTCGATGGTCAAATCGACGACATCATTAAATCCCTCCAACAAGGTGACGTCTCCGACGACGCTACTGATGACGCAGATACCTCCGTCTAAAAACACTAATCCCGATATTATTGGTCCTGACTTGATTCCAAGGTAACGCTTACTGTGGCTTTTTTACCATCTCGGTAATACACAACGTCCACCTTATCCTCCACCTTTAACGTATTGATTACCGCTGCCAAACCACCGTCCGCCTCGGTGATTGGTTTACCCGCAATTTCAGTAATAATATCTCCCTGAACAAAGCCTACTTTATCCGCTGGAGAATCGGCCACCACCTCTGCGATATATGCTCCCTGAGGCACCTCATTAACTAAAGCTGCTTCTTCAGAAATCATTCGATAGCGTACTCCCAAATAGGGGCGATTAAACTGACCTGTTTGATTAAAGTTATCTAAACTTGCCTTCACCACATCAATTGGCAAGGCAAATCCAATATTTTGACTCCCTTGGGCAATCGCCACATTAACCCCAATAACTTGGCCAATACTATTAAGTAATGGTCCTCCAGAGTTACCCGGATTAATGGCCGCATCAGTTTGAATCACGTTATCAATTTGCTCAACATAGCCGCCATAACTATCCCCCGCTTCAATTCCTCGACCCAAACCGGACACCACTCCCGTAGTCACTGTATGTCTAAATTCACCCAATGCTGTCCCAATCGCCACTACAAACTGCCCCACCTTAATCTGACTCGAATCACCCAACTCTAACGCTGGTGGCAATTGTGCATCCACCTGTAACACTGCCAAGTCGTTCACCGGATCCCGATAAATATTCTTCACCTCAAATTCTTGATCATCTTTAGTAATAATCTTGTACGTTCCATTCGTTTCCGACACCACATGTTTATTGGTCACGATTAAACCCTGCGCCGAATCCACTACAAAACCAGTGCCAATGTCCTGATTTACTTGCTCAGTTTCCCCACCTTGTTGAAAAAATTGCTGTCCCCCAAACATCCCAAACGGATTCATCATAAATGGTTGCATTACCGACTGCTCTTGAGTTATTGACACTGTCACTACCGATGGCGATGCCTTTTCAGCCACATCAATCACCGCCGACTCTTCCGTTAATACAGTTGTCCCCACCGTATTTGTCACTCCCCCGCCCGAAGAAGGGATAACTCTTTGAGCCACATAATCAAATGGTTTAATCACAAATAGCCGATCCGCTATCGCCCCACCTGTCGCTGAAATTCCCACCACCACCATCAACAAAACACCCATCAAGAAGCCTTTTGTAGAAGATCGCATAAAAGTACCTCCTCAAACTAACCAAAATAACAAAAACATGTCTACTCTAACGCTAATCAAATGACATTTCAAGTTAATCAAAAAAATTTGAGAAATGATTGAGAAATCAAAAAAAGACTACTGTTTGAGTACCTCAATCGCTTTTTGCAATTGTGTATCAGTTACCAGACCGGCAGAATCACTTGCCACGTCTGGCAGCTCCACTTCATACTCTGGAGTTAGCCCTTTTTCATGAATCCACTCACCATTTGGTAACAACCATTTCGCAATCGTCACATGCAAACCTGATCCGCCCGTTAAATCTACCGCACTTTGCATTGTGCCTTTCCCAAATGACTGTTCGCCCACCAAAGGAGCTTCCAACCGATCTCGCAATGCCCCCGCCAAAATTTCACTCGCCGAAGCACTTCCTCCATTGATCAACACTGTTAAATTCTCGCCCA
>QKAA01000007.1 GCA_003247275.1 bacterium
AGTTGTTTATGTGGTGGATCGAACACGTGATTGGGGTGAGGAAGATGAAAGGATCTGGAATATGATCCAAAATACTGGTTTGCCGACGGTATTAATCATTAATAAAACAGACATTGCTTCATCAAATTTTGATAAAACGTATGAGCTGTTGGTAGGAAAACATGTAGAGAAGGTCTTAAAAGTGTCGGCCATCGGAACACAACATATTAAATCAATCGCTACGACACTTTTCCCATTGTTACCTGCTGGAAAACGAAATGAGGTAGTCGATCGATTTCCAACACCATTGATTTCGCATTCGAGTTCAGATTTTTTGGCGGAATTGGTTCGGGAAAAAGTGTATGAGCGATGTGGAGCCGAAGTGCCATATAACGTTCGAGTTAGAATTTCGGACATAAATGAAAATGAAGAGAAAAATACGTTGTATATCAAAGGATTTCTCATTGTGTCAGACAAGCATTACAAGCCAATGCTGATTGGAGCAAATGGACGGATGATATCAGCGATTACAAAAGCTGTGCAAAAAGAATTGTGGGTAGCAACAGGCAAGGAAACAAAGGTACGATTAGAAGTAGTTACTGATAGTGAATTGGATTTTTAATTAATCATGACTTGGCTTACGGTCATTTTATTGTCGATTATCGAAGGGATAAGTGAGTTTTTACCCATCTCTTCTACTGGTCATATGATTATTGCTGGCACTGTTTTAGGAGTGCCTCAAACTGAGTTTTTGAAGAGTTTTGAAATCATTATTCAGCTGGGTGCAATTTTGGCGGTTTTGTCTGTTTATTGGAAGACTTTGCTGGCAAGAAGAGATTATTGGTTACCTCTCTTATTTGCCTTTATTCCGACGACAATTATTGGGTTTATTTTTTATGATGTGATTCGATCAGTGTTGCTTTCGAGCACGCGGATAACGTTTATCTCTCTGCTCGTTGGAGGCATTATTATGATCGTGATTGAAAAATATGTTCGATTAGTTCAGTCTTTGTCGATTGGGGTTTTGGGTTGGAAAAAGGCGGTAATGATTGGATTGTACCAATCAATAGCTATGATTCCAGGTGTTTCTCGATCTGCAGCAACTATTTACGGGGGAATGTTGTCAGGATTAACCAGAAAAGCGGCAGTTGAGTTTTCTTTTTTATTGGCTCTACCAATAATGGCAGCAGCAACCGGGCTTGATTTATTAAAATCCGGATTTTCATTTACACAAGTTGAGTGGTCTCAGTTGGGAGTGGGTCTATTGATTGCTTTTGTGGTGGCTCGATTAACTGTGACTTGGTTACTCAGGTTTGTAAAACATCATTCTTTAGCCAGTTTTGGTTGGTATCGAATTATTGTCGGGTTGATTGGTCTTACCATTCTATAGGTTGTTCACCATTTAAGAGTAAATAGGTGTTGCATTGGGAGAAATGGGAACAGCCTAAAAATCCTTGGTGAGCTGACAGCGGTGAAGGATGAGTGGTTTTGAGTACTAAGTGTTTGGATTCGTCGATAACTTGACCTTTATTTTGAGCATATCTCCCCCAAAGCATAAAGACTAAACCTTGTTTTTTGTCTGAAAGAGCTTTGATGACAGTATCAGTGAATTGTTCCCAGCCTTTGTTTTGATGTGAACCAGCTTTGTTAGCTTCAACAGTTAGGGTGGCATTGAGAAGCAAAACTCCTTGATTGGCCCAGGAAGTTAGATCGCCTTGTTTGGGAATTGGTTTGTTGAGATCCCGATGTAATTCTTTATAAATATTAAGAAGTGATGGTGGAACACGAACCCCTGGATTAACGCTAAAGGCTAAGCCGTTGGCTTGCTGTTCGCCATGATATGGATCTTGACCTAAAATCACTACTTTGACTTGATCAAAGGGAGTGAGCTCAAAGGCTTTAAAGATAAATTTGGGAGGAGGATAGACGGTGCTTGAGTTATATTCTTTTTTGACAAAAGAAGTGAGTGAGGCAAAATAGTCTTTATCAAACTCTGGCTCTAAAACTTGTTTCCAGGATGGTTCTATCTTTACGTTCATGTTTTTATTCAATAATGTCGTACTTGGCTAATAGTTTTTGATTACCTTGGATTTGATATTGAAGCAGCTCTTTAAAGATGCCGGGTTTAGCTGCTAAAGTTGCTGGACTACCTTGATCAACAATTTTGCCTTTATCAATCACGATAATTCTATCAACGTTTTGAAGGGTGGAAAAACGGTGAGCGATAATGATGACGGTTTTAGTTTTGGTGGCAGATAATAGAGCCTGTTGGATGAGACTTTCTGATTTAGCGTCAAGGGATGAGGTGGCTTCATCAAGGATAAGAATAGGAGCAGGATTGGCTAAGGCCCTGGCAATTTGAAGTCGTTGTTTTTGGCCACCGGATAGTTTAATACCTCGTTCTCCAATCTGACTATTAATTTTGTCTGGCATGGCCATCACAAAATCATAGGCATGAGCATTTTTTAAAGCTTCATTAATGATTTTGGTAGAGAGTGATTTTTGCCCGTAGGATACATTTTCTTTGACGGTAGTGGAAAATAATTCATTGTCTTGGAAAACATAGGCAAAATGCGATCGGGTTTGCTGATAGGTTAAATCGGTATATTTTTTGTCATCAAGTGACAAGTAACCTTTCGTTGGTTCGTATAGCCGCAGCATTAAATTAACCAAGGTGGTTTTACCGGCACCTGAGGGTCCGATAATAGCCACATTTTCACCTGGTTTAATGGTGAGGCTAGCGTTGTTAATAATACTTTTCTGATTAAGAGAAAAACTAACCTGTTTTAGGTTTATGGTGGGATTACTATAGAGTGGTTTTATACGTGAATCGGCAATCGTTTCGTTGGTAGGCAGATTGATAATGTCAAAATATTCTTTAGCACCAGTATTGGCTCGTTGGACTCGCTCCAGCATAAAGCTCATGGAAAAGAGCGGTCTTCGGAGTAAGCTTAATAATTGAATAATCATAACTAGCGCTCCAAGAGTTAAGACTCCAGTGGTGACTTGAGTTAAAGCAATAATGATAATCACAATCATCACGCCTTCAAGAATAATATTTCGGCCAGTGTTGATCAGATGATATTGAGTTGATTGTTTGGCATAAATTTGCCGATAGTTGCTTAGACGCTCATCAATATATTCCATTTCATCTTTTTGACTCGAGGTTACTTTAATTAACTTCATATTTTGAAGGGCTTCAACAATGCGGCTAGTATATTCATCGTCGAGTTTGTTTTTCTTTGTTTCAGATTTGGCCCAGAGCTTGGTGGAGCGGTGAGAAATATAGATATAGATAGGAAATAGGATAAAGGCTAACAGGCCAATGAGCCTATTTTGATAGGTGAGGGCGCCAATGGTGAAGATAGTTTGCATGATTGATGGCAAAATGAAGTTGGTAGCGGCGCCGACAAATTCGCCGATGGAAAGGATGCCACGTTTAAGTTGATTGGCAATCTTGCCTGACATTTTGCTATCAAAGTATTCTTGAGATAGTTTGAGGGTGTGGGAATAAAACTGATCGGTTAAATAAACTGTTAATTTGGCGGACAAGGTGTCGCCTAGCTTATTACTAATACTGGTGATAAAGACGCCAAAAATACTTACCAAGAAAATATAGATGATGTTGGTAGCAAGAATCTTGGGATCATGGATATTATCGATAACGTTTTTGGTTAGGAAAGGGGTCACCAAAGTGATGGCCGCATTAAAAAGGATTAACAGCGAAATAATGACCAACAATTTATGGAAAGGTTTGGAAAACTGAATTATTTTACCGAGGCCGTTCATTGGCCTATTATGCCACATTAGGAACGGGAAACAGGTTTTAATTGGCGTTTGCGTTCGAAATCTTTGAGGAGTTTTTTTCTTAATCTTAGGTTTACTGGGGTA
>QKAA01000003.1 GCA_003247275.1 bacterium
TATAAGAGAAAACACCATTACCAAAAGTGGTGGAGATGATTAGTCAATAAATTCTTCGACTAATAATTCCTTAAGTTCTTCAATTCCTGACAACGTTGCTGCCGACACAAAATGTAACTTAACCTTATGTTTTGCAAAAACCCGTTTAATTGCTTCACTATATTCTTGAGGTAATATATCTATTTTGTTGATAATTACCATCACTTTTTTCTCATCTACCTTTTCACCATAAGATGACACTTCTCCTCGAACCACTTCAAATTGATTCCACATTCGCTCAGCTAGTTGTTTTTCGTCCAAATTTTCCGCTAAATCTTCATCCATTGGCGAAACCACATACAAAAGCATCTTGCACCGCTCAATATGCCGCAAAAACTGAATTCCTAAACCTTTTCCTTGATGTGCATTTTCAATTAAACCTGGAATGTCCGCGATAACCAAATTCTGCTTCCCCTCCATCACGCCCAAATTCGGACTAACCGTCGTAAACGGATAATTAGCAATTTCTGGCTTAGCTGCCGTCAGCACCGATAACAAAGTACTCTTCCCCGCATTCGGTAAACCCACCAAACCCACATCAGCTAGTACCTTCAATTCCAATCGAACATGCTTTCTTTCCCCCCAACCACCCGGCTCTGACTCCATCGGCGTTGTATTCACTGAACTCTTAAAAGCTGTATTACCCCTGCCACCAGCTCCACCTTGAGCTAGTAACACTCTCTCATCTGCCTTATCTAAATCAAATAGCTTTATCCAAGTTTCTTCATCTTCGCCCTCAACCGTTTTTTTCTCAAAAACCACCGTCCCCACCGGAACTTCTAATGTCAAATGATCTGCATCTTTACCGTGCTGTTTTTGACCTCTACCTGCCTCACCGTAATCTGCTTCATATCGATCTTTTCCTGCATAATCAAGCAAAGTCACCAAATGTGGATTAGCATGCAAATAAACCGAACCCCCATTTCCTCCATCTCCCCCATCAGGACCACCTTTTCGAATATATTTTTCTCTTCGCCAACTAACAATCCCGCGGCCACCGTTTCCGGCCCACGCATCAAATTCAACTTGATCAATTAATCCACGTTTCATAGATTTGCAATTCTACACTGTAATTCCTATATTAGCCACTCTTTTACTCACCAATCAACGGAAATCTACTTCAAAAAGTTCAACGGGTTCTGTAAAGCTCCAGCTGCTCGAATCTCAAAGTGTAAATGGGGTCCCGTGCTTCTTCCGGTTGAACCCATTGCTCCAATTTGATCACCACGGTTCACCGTTTGACCTGCCACCACATCAATTCGACTCATGTGTGCATACAAGGTCACATAGCCATTTCCATGGTCAATCATCACCCGATTGCCGTAACCAGTGTTATCTGGCCAACCCGCCACTGTTACCGTGCCACTATCAGCTGCCAAAATTGGTGTTCCAATCGAGTTAGCGATATCCACAGCCTTGTGATACCAACGATAGCCTTGAGAAATCTGACCCGAAGTCGGCCATACAAAACCACCAGTTGCTGATACCACTCCAGCATCTGGAGTAAGCTGCTTGGCGATGTATTGAGTCGCGTCCGCTGGTTGTAAGTTTGGCATAACTCCATCTGGCACCATCAACACTTGACCAATTGCCAACGAAAATTTCTCATCATCCACAAACGTATTAAACGGATAGTCAACAATTCCCTGCGCATTGGTCTGGTATTTCTTTGCCACCGAATAAACCGTCTCCCCTTTCTTTACCTGATGTACCACCCCATCTACAGGTGGAATTTTTAAGATTTGACCTTGTCGAATCTTCGTTTTTTCACTATCCAAACCATTAGCCCAAACAATGGTATCCACCTTCAAACTAAATTTATCAGCAATTTGAGATAACGTCTCACCTTCTAACACCTCATAGTTAACAATTTCTCCACCTCGATAAGCCACCACTCCTTCACCTGAAACCGTTGTTGTTCCTTGCGCATACACTTCAGTTGTTGATAAGCCCAAGACCTGCATCTTTGCCAACGATTGATCACCCAAAATATCTTCTTGATCTTTTAATACCGACGGACCCACCGTAATCCCCATAAACAACAATCCCACCATGCCAGAATGAATAAACGGCCGCGTGTACTTACCTCGTTTTGAATACAGTCCATCCACCACGATATCTTTAACCGACTCCAATTGTCGATATACCACTAAAAACCGTTGGAACCAATAATCCCAAAAGAAAAACCAAAACTCTTTTAGCTCTTTAAGCGTTGTATTCATATTCAAAATGTCGAGCACCTTCCAGTGTGCCCATATTTCAAACCCCTTGTCAAGATTTGTTCCCTCTTTTACTCGAGAAAAGGAACGAAACAAACAAGGAACATCCTACCACACAAATCGTGCTTTTAGTTACCCATTTTTAAGCGTGGCTAAGAAATCTTTATTGCTCTTGGTTTTCTTTAACCGTTGCAATAAGACTTCGGTTCTCTCGTCTTCACCCAACATATCAAACATGCGGTGCATCAAGATAATTGACTGATAGGTGGTTGAATCATAAAGCAGGTCATCCCGACGA
This sequence comes from bacterium, assembly GCA_003247275.1. Classification (GTDB taxonomy): domain Bacteria; phylum Patescibacteriota; class Microgenomatia; order UBA1400; family RBG-16-45-19; genus SZUA-360. The sequence goes on from QKAA01000003.1 coordinate 2,557, forward strand.
GTTCCTGATTTTTGTACATCAATCGCTGGATAAATTCGGCGCTCAGCCAAGCGTCGCACCAAATGCAACTCTTGGTTACCAGTTCCCTTGAATTCTTCATAAATGAGGTCATCCATCCGTGAACCAGTATCAACTAAAGCGGTCCCAATAATGGTTAAAGACGCTCCCTCTTCAAAATTACGAGCTGCCCCAAAGAAACGCTTTGGTGGATATAATGCTGCCGGATCAAAGCCTCCTGATAAGGTACGACCTGAAGTTGGAATAGCCAAGTTATAAGCCCGGGCTAACCGAGTAATTGAATCCATCACAATCACCACATCGGTTCCCATTTCCACTAACCGTTTAGCTCGCTCTAATGCCAATTCAGCAATGCGAGTCTGTTCATTTGGTGGTTCATCAAAGTTTGAAGCAGCTACTTCACCGTCACCATTGGTTACTTGTTTTAAGTGACGACCAATATCGGTCACCTCTTCTGGACGCTCACCAATCAGGACTGCCATCAAATGTGCTTCTGGGAAATTCTTAGCTACCCCAGTGGTAATATCTTTCAAAATCGTCGTCTTACCCGCTTTTGGTGGTGATACCACTAAAGCACGTTGTCCCAAACCAATTGGTGCCACTAAATCAATTAACCGATTAGAAACGGGCTCACCACCTGTCTCTAAAGTTAACCGTTTGGTAGGATAAATAGCCGTTAGTCGCATAAAGTCTCGACGTCGACCAATCTCAGCCTCTGGCTTATCGTTAATCTTTTCTACCTTTAATAAACCCCAATACTTTTCATTCTCTTTTGGTTTTCGTGCTGGTCCTTCAACCAAATCTCCTGGACGCAATCCAAATCGTCTGACCTGAGAAGCCCCAATATAGGCATCTCTATCTGAAAATCGATAATCTTCTTTTAAAATCCCTGATCCATCAGGACGAATATCTAATAGTCCCTTAATCGTCTCCACTTGCACCCCTGCATCTGGCACTGTTCGGCCATCAATTTGACCGTCAAACACGTTTAAACGGCCCATTGGGCGATTCTGCTGTTGTTGATGCATTGGCCGACGTTGTTGAGGCTGCTGTGGCCGTTGCGGCCGACGCACTACCATAGTTTGTCGCTGCATTGGCTGACGCTCCACCTGACTAATTCGAGGGGCTGTTTCGGCTTTTTTTGCCACTTCAGTACTACTCTCTTCTGTTTTAACCGATTCTGTCACTTCCGAAACTTTTTGAGCTTCATCATCTTTCTTTACTGTTTGTTTGTCTGCTTCATCAGCAGTTTTCTT
>QKAA01000075.1 GCA_003247275.1 bacterium
CCTTCATGAAAACCAATACCGGCCATTAACTGAACATCGTAATGACGCAGACCAAGGGTGCGGTGAGCCGCTTCTCGGACGACAGCAAAGGCTTCGGGGAGGAGTTGATCTAATGTTTCACCTTGCTCAATACGATCCTTAAATTCTTGAGTTTTTTGCTGCAAGTTAGCGTCGGATAAGGCTTTTATCTCTGGTTCTAATTGGTTTATTTGATCGACGATTTTTTGATAACGCTCAACTGATTTGGCGTTGGAATCAAAAAGTTTAGAAAAAAGTTTAAGCATACGTATTCCAGTCTCTTTTTAACTTTACTGGCGCATTCTACCTATTTTTGTGCTCATGCGCTAGGCTACTTTCTATCAAGAATGAATTAATTAATTGTGTCAAAGCCGACGTAAGGAACGAGAGCTTCGGGAATTTTAATACTGCCGTCTTTTTGTTGATAATTTTCCCAGAGGGCAATCAGCATCCTACTTGAGGCAATAGCGGTATTATTGAGCATGTGGACGTATTTTAAGGTCCCGTCGGCAGCTCGATATTTAATCCCAGCTCTGCGGGCTTGGAATTCGCCCATAATGGAATTTGAAGCGGTTTCGCCAAAAGTGTCTCTACCAGGCATCCAGGTTTCAATGTCGTATTTCTTCATCTGTGGCTCGCCCATATCACCGGTACACATAAGCAGCACTTGGTAATGAAGACCAAAATCGCTAAGCATTTCTTCAGCATTTTGAAGTAGCATCTCATGCCATTTTCTGGATTCGTCAAAATCGTTAACGCACAAAACTACTTGCTCAATTTTCATGAATTCGTGGACTCGATAGATGCCTCGGGTGTCTTTGCCGTAATTACCAACTTCTCGTCGGTAGCAGGGAGAAAAACCAGCATAGGTGATGGGCAAATCTTTTTCATTTAAGGTTTCGCCAGCGTGGAAGGATACGAGAGGAACTTCGGCAGTGCCAGCTAAATAGGTGTCAGACTTGTAGTCTAACTTGGAATTTTTGTATTGAGCCCCTAATTCACTGACAATATCTAAGGTATCGGGATCATCGGGAATAAGAGCATAGGATTCGGCTTCGCCCCAAGGAAAATGGCCAGAATTAACAAAAGCCTCTTTGCGGTTAATGATGGGGGGCATGATGCTGGTAAAGCCTTTGGCGTTGAGTTTATCTAGGGCATAGCGCATGAGACCAAATTGCATGGCCACCGCTTGGTTTTTGAGGTAATAGCCTCGGTAACCAGCGACTTTAGAGCCTCGATCAACATCAAGTAAATTAAGGGATAGACCTAAATCAATGTGATTTTTGGGAGTGAAGTCAAATTGAGGTTTGTCCCCTACCGTTTTAACCACCACATTGCCGGATGAATCTTTGCCAACGGGAACTTCTTCCAGGGTGGTGTTGGGAACCTGCAACATGGCCGTCGTAAAGTTTTGATTAACTTGCTTTAATTCTGGTTCTTTATCATTTAATTGTTGCTTTAAGGCTTGCGATTCTTGAATGAGCTCATCAGTTCTTTCGTTTTTGAGTTGGTCGTTTAACTGATTGCGTTTGGCCCGAAGTTGTTGAATTTCTGTTTCAAGAGCACGACGTTTTTGATCAAGATCTAAGACTTGATCGACGACATCAGGATTGAGATTTTTGTTGATAGCGGCTTGCTTGATTTGATCAGGATTATCTCTGATGTATTGAATATCAATCATACGTTTGCTCCTTTATATGTATATTTTGGGGTACAAAAAAGGCACCCAACTCTAACTCACTTGCTATAAGGTCCCGCAATGCGGGAGGTGCCACCTTATTTCTTCCACGTAGCTACTTTTGTTTAGTGTTTCGTGGAACTTATTCCTGCTGTCACGGGCTTACCCGGCATCATTTGATTGGTGCAGCGGAAAAGGTAAATTACCTTTTTTCAGAAGATGGAATGGCTTCTGTGTGACCGCTATTTTAAACTGTTAAAAAGTGAGGTTATAACAGCAAAACCTACCGTCTTTCGACCGTCTTTAGGTTTTGCTTTTTCCCTCGCCGTTTGTGACTTAATTTTACCATGCATTAGCGTGGCCACAAGCTGTATTGATTACATATTTTAGTTGTTTCATCGCAAAATTCTTGGGTATTTTGGAGCATTTCTATCCCATATAAATCTTCTCTTTTGAACCAAGCATAATCAAGTGTTTCTGGGTCGCCAATCTTGGGTTTTTGTGAACCTATAACGCAAATATAGGTCATCAAAGTTAGCTGATAGGTAGCATTTTTGAGCTCAACCAGTTTAGTTTTGACAATGGGATAGGGAAAAATAATTTCCGGTTTGATGAGCAATTCTTCGTTCATTTCGCGGTAAAAGGTATCGATTGGTTGTTCGTTGGCTTCGACGCCACCACCGGGAACCTGCCACTTTTGATGGAGTTCTGGAATAGTCGGTTCATTACGCTTAGTGAGTAAAAACTGATGATTAGCATTAACAGCCAAACCAAGAACACCAACTTTTTGGACGAGGTGATTTTTCATTTACAGTCCCAGATCGTCAGCAACAGCCTGCATGGCTGATAAAACCATGGGGATATGTTCTTCCCACAAATCAACGCCTAGCTCTTGAGCCCCTTGTTTCACTTCCTCACGATTCACACCAGCAGCAAAGGATTTTTCTTTAAATTTCTTTTTGATGGATTTAACTGCTACATCAGCAATCTTTTTACTAGGACGAACTAGAGCAACCGTAGTGATCAGGCCAGTAATTTCGTCACAGGCAAACAGTGCTTTATCAATCAACTTTTCGCGGGGGACATTAGTGAAATTGGCATGAGAAAGAACCGTGTTGATCATATCCTCATCGACCCCATGCTGTCTCAAAATGGGCGCGCCTTTGACGGGATGATCAGGCACGGTGGGGTGAATTTCCCAATCAAAGTCATGCAAAAGACCGGCGACACGCCAACGCTCTTCATCTTCATCAAACTTTTTAGCGTAGGCGGCCATGGCGGCTTCAACAGCCAACATATGTTTAACTAAATTCTCATTTTTGACGTATTCACGAACAATTTTTAAAGCATCGTTACGATTCATGTTTACTCCATGACATCAGATTGTTTGATAGTAATCCGAGTATTATTGTTAAGTTCGGGATGGGACTTACTATATTCCCGATACCACTCCAAATCCATAATTAATTTATAGTCGGCAATTTTCTCGGTAAATTCTATACCGTGGAGGTGGTCGTATTCGTGCTGAATAACTCGTGAAAGTATACCGTCACATTTGAGCCAATGGGATTCACCATTTTGATCAAAATAGCTGACTTTGATTGTTTTGGGCCGGATTACCGGAGCAAACAACTTTCCGTGAGCAACGCTGCCGCAACCTTCAAAAATGGTGATTGATTCTTTAGAAAACCAAGTAATGGTTGGATTAATATAGATTCTTAATACATCTGATTGATCAGCGGGTCGAGAAAGAGTTTTTCGTGGCTCGGTGATAAAAACTTTGACGTTTTCACCGATTTGTTGAGCGGCCATACCCACTAATTGATTTTCACGCATGGTGTCGGTTAAATCCTTAATAACCTGATGGAGTTTGGGATCGTCATAGGCAGAAATTTTCTGATTCTTTGCCTTTAAACGAGGGTCACCAATCTGAAGCGTGTCACGAATGGCCATTTTGTTACCCTTTCTTTGATTTGGTTTTGTAAGGGTGGGCCCATTCGTAT
>QKAA01000013.1 GCA_003247275.1 bacterium
TGTTTTATTGAATCTATGGAAGAAAAAATCAATGAGGTCCCTACTTCATTTTTCAAAAGGTTGGCAATTGAGTCAAAGAATGTGGGAGCGCGTTTTATTGGTGGGCTTATTCGGAGCAATTATCACTTTGTATGCTCTGGACAAACACAGGGGCATGTGGTGGCAGTGAGAGAAGTCAATCCTGATATGAATACGGCCTCTATGATTAATAGTGCTCCTCTCGATGGAAGTGCTGATTTTTTCCGTATTCTTGCTTTGCCGACCATTGATGAATTGGTGACAAAACTTGATGTGGGCAAAGTGGTGAGAGCGATAGGATTTACAAGCGTTCCACTTTCTCACGATTTGATATCTGGGGCTGAGATGAAAACCTATGTTGATTATGAGATCGAGCAGTGGAAAGCTGCGTATAAAAATCAGATTTAATTTTTCTTTTGATAAGATGTAAAGAGTGTGCGTTTAAAATATATAATTTGGAGGGTAATGATGATATCGCCTGAGGTTCCCGTTAGTGACAATAGTATTCCTAAAGATCTTATTGCTAGTGGCGATAAGCAATTTATTGGCGAATTTATGGGTAAGTTGTGTGAGGATGTTAATACATATGTGGTTGATGGGAAAGCGGGAGTGACTGATGAGCAGCGTGTGTGGTTAGAGGAGTTTTCGGGGAAATGTAGTTTTATGAAGACCTACTACGAAAAAAAAGAAAAGCTTGAAGGAATACTTGATGATCCAGAAATCAGCGATGATGAAAAGAAAAAAGCTCAGGAAATTTTTATCAAAGCTTATTCAAAGGCAAAGCTTAGGAGGGTGGAGGAATACACGAATGAAGGGATGGATACTTCGGACAAGACACAGTTTGGTATTGAGTTGTACGAGTCGATTGCTGCAATTTTTAAATATTTACGTCAGGCTTATGGCGAATTTAGGCAGTATGGTCCGGATGGGGAGTCTGTAATTAAGGCGGAGCTCGGAGCTAGGGCAAATATTGAGTTTACTGATTTAATAACGAAGGTGGGAAACGATCATAATGTTAAAACTGCAGAGAGAGTATTTGAGGATATGTTTGGGCGTAGCAATGTAAAAATGGAGGGCGAGTTTAAGTTTGGAAAGGAAAGGAACTTTGCGAGTGGTCTTCGGGCTGTTATGAATGCCTACATGTTTATTGATAAAGAGTATCCTGGAGGGAAGATGCGAGCTCCTACTTTTGACGAAGACGTGAAGCAGGCGACGGACTTGATTTGGGAACCAAAGGATGGAGGAGAAGGGGAGATTAAGGTATTTGAGATTAAATCGAGTAATATGGTGGATTCGATTGCGCTTTTTGACTTAAGAAATGAAGATCATAAAAAATTATGGCATGAACTTAATGAGAGATATAGGCAGATCGGGGATGGCAAAATGGCTGAAAAAAGGAAAACTTCATTTGATGAGATTGTGGCGGCTGCCGAGCATAAGGGGACTCATCCTTATTGGATAGAGGTGCCTTGGAATTATGTCCGAGAGGAAAACTCCTAGGAATATGAGGGGGAGGCGATAAAAGTGGTTGTGGGTCGTAATTGGGGATTTTCTCGATATAATAACGAGTATGAGTTTATCTATTGGAATTGTTGGTTTGCCGAATGTGGGGAAATCAACCTTATTTAATGCACTACTGCAAAAGCAGCAGGCGTTGGCGGCAAATTATCCGTTTGCCACGATTGAGCCAAATGTGGGAGTGGTGCCAGTGCCCGATGAGCGATTGGAAAAGCTGGCGGAAATCACAAAGACTGAAGAAAAAATGGATCGATTACCACCGTTGGTGCCAGCGACGGTGACATTTACGGATATTGCCGGAATTGTGAAAGGAGCTTCTCAGGGTGAAGGATTGGGAAATAAATTCTTGTCACATATTCGGGAAGCGGATGCAATCGTGATGGTACTGCGGGCGTTTGAGGATGAGGATGTGGTATTAACCGGTAGTGGGGAGACGGGCGAAGATAAGGAAACACTGATGACGGAATTGGTGTTGGCGGATATGCAAACGATCGAAAAGCAAGCAGCGCCAAAGGGTAAGGTAACACCTGCGGCGATGAAGCGATGGCAAGTGATTGAGCGATTGAGGGCGGGATTTGATCAGGGAAAACGAGCTGATTCGATTGTGATCGACGGTGAAGAGCAGGAAATGATAAAAGATTTATGTTTAATGACGATGAAGCCGATTTTATATGCGATTAATGTGGATGAGGCGGAATTATCAAGTGTAAAAGTGGAAGAGCTGGGATCCTTATACAGTCAACGAATTGGGGTGAATCAGAGTCAGATTGTGATTATTTCGGCCAAAATTGAGGCAGAATTGGCGGAGATGAGTCAGTTGGAGCAGAAAGAATATTTGGAAAGTTTGGGTGTGACGGAATCGGGATTAGAGCGGTTGATTCGAGTAGGTTATGGCACTTTGGGGCTGCAATCATTTTTAACTGCGGGCGAGAAAGAGGTGAGAGCTTGGACAGTTCGAAAGGGATCAAGCGCGGTGGAGGCAGCGGGAGTGATTCATACGGACTTTATGAAAAAATTTATTAAGGCTGAAGTAGTAAGTTTGTCAGATTTTATTGAGCAGGGAGGTTGGAAGGGGTCACGAGAGGCGGGTAAAGCACGACAAGAGGGAAGAGATTACGTAATGCAGGATGGTGACGTGGTGGAATTTAAGATAGGCAGTTGATAGAATTGTGTCGTATAAAGTATGAATTAAGGAACATAATATGGTTGAATTTTCAGAGGGTGATGGACGTACTATTAATCCTCCAACAGAAGAACAACAGAAGGCGATGAATGATGCTTGGATGGAGGCTGCTCGGAAAGAACGGGCTCAAGGTGTAGTAAGAACTCCTGCTGAGGACCAAGCATATTTTGAAAGAATATTAAATGGTGGTCCAACGGACTCTCAATTAAAAAAATCTAAAAATAAATAGTTTTAGGTGATATTAAGAACTAATTTTCGGTGAGAAGAGAGCTATGACTGAGAAAAAGATTTATTTGTTTGATGCTAAGTTGAATCGTGAGGATGAGTTGGTTTGTAAGGTGGTGGAAAATGGTGGTTTGCTGGTTCAAGTTGGTGTGGAGAATAGAGATTTTGTAGCCTATTTTGGTGAGGTGAAGATCGTTGCGCCAATTTTGGACAAACTTGTTCGTGAGATCGATAAGTATAAGGCAAAAAATGGAGATGATTATGTGGTGGAGGGTTTTCTACGTAATTTAGAGGGGCAAGGTGTGGTACTTCAAGATTCAGAGGCGGTGAGAAACACAACTTTTGGGATAGTACGGAAACAGACATTAGATTTTAATTAGCTATGTCGTCAAAAATTTTACTAGTCGATTTGGATGGGACATTGCTTGATAAGCAAAAAGTGTGGCAACAGATTGAGACAGGATTTTGTCAACGTTTTGGTGACTGTGTTGATGAGGATTTTTCATTTCATCGGTTTTATCGGTTACATCGTGGGCCTGAACATTCAGTGAATCGCGCATTATTTGCTGCTGAAACAAAATTGAGTATTGCAGCGAGGGATTTAGGACAGCTATTTAAGGATGTAAACTACGAGGCTTGTTTTTGTGGTGAGAGGTGGAATGATTTGCAATCATTGGTAACAAGTAGGGATGAATCAATAGCCATATTTACTCAGGGAACT
>QKAA01000037.1 GCA_003247275.1 bacterium
GCAAAAAGTAATCAGAAAGATGGTTAATCATAGCGTTCGGTTGACGCAGTTGAGCCAATGGTTTACCTATCAACTGATCAGTGATTACAAAATAGAGATCTTGATAATAGCCTTGGTCGTAATTTTCAGGTACCCAAAATTGAGAAGTAGCTCGGGGGTTAAGACGATTGAATTCATCGTTCCAACGTGACTCAATTTGGGTAACCGCCCCAATTCCTTTGGTAGTCGCAAGTTTAAGAAAATAATGTTGATTTTCTCTCTCAAGTAATCCGAGAACATGACGACTCTCTTGCCACAAACGAGTTACGGTATAACGCTCGGAGAAAAAAGCATGAACCGGTTCTAAATCTAGCGTTTCAGCTTGACGATAATCGAGCTTTTGTCCATCAATCGAAATTACAAATGGATCCATCAGACTCCTTTAGTTATGAGGCAATTATATCCTCTACAATAAAAGGATGAGGAAACAATTAGGACTAATACTTGTGATAGCGGCTATCATGCGCCTATCATTTTTAGGTTTAATCGAATTTAAGGCCGACGAAGCTTTAACCGTTTTAAGTCTGCAACAATTCTGGCAACAACCTCACCTGATTCAAGCTGGCCTCGTTTCCAGTACTGGCGCCAGAAACTTTCCTCTATTTCAATACCTTCTTATTCCTGCCGCCAAAGTGAGTTTTGACCCTCGGTTTTTATCCGCCATCATTGGCGCCATCAGTGTCATTATGATTGGTTGGTTTTATGTGGCCACCAAAAAAAGTTTTAACTCCAAAGTAGCTTTGATTGCTTCCATAATTTTAGCCTCAGCGCCGTACCCCGTCCTCTTTTCCCGAAAAATTTGGGCTCAAGATTTCGTTTGGCTGTTTGCCATTCCCATCTATGTCTTAATCTTAAAAATCCGCAAAGGAAACCATAAGCCAATCACGTTGTTCAGCCTCGGCATCTTGCTTTCCCTTCAAACTCAACTTCATGCCTCCGGCTTATTTATCGCCCTTGTTCTTATCAGTTACTTACTTGTCAAAAAAGTGAAGCTTTGGTGGCCGATAGCAGGGGGAGTTGTTGGCGCCATTCCCGCCCTACCTTATATTTGGCTGCAATTTACCTCATCTCCAAGCTTTCCTGATCTTACTGCTTATCAGCAAGCAGCCAATCAATTGCAAAACAAACCCCAATTACTTCACCTATTGCAACCATTTTTCTATGTCACTAACTGGGATTGGGAACAAATTATGGGTGCCGTTGATTATCAGCGCTTTACCGCCACCACCCCCGCTCAAGGTATTGGCATGTTGGCAGGTTTACTTCTTGCCCTTGGATTAGGCTACGGGCTCTATCAATCCATTAAAACCAAAACTCACCGCTTGTCATCACTCGTCATTAGTAGTCTCGTCATCATTTATTTCATCGCCGCTGTCCCTGCAAGGCTCCATTATTATCAAGTCCTTGCTCCCTACATCGCCGTTGTCAGTGCTTGGGGCTTAATCAAACTCTTCAAAACTCAACCCCTATTTTTGTGGCCCACCGTTGACTTTGTCATTTTCGCCAACCTGCTGTTTACTGGCATGTTTTGGCGCTACCTCTATACAAATCAGGGAGTCATGGGGGACTATGGCCTGCCCTACCGCTATAGCGTGGCAAGAGTTGAGCAAGTAACCGCCGCCTATCAAACTCGTCCCGACAAAAATACCATCAATACCTATGCTTTTTTTGATCCCGTTTCCGCCAAACTCACCAATAGTGCCTCAATTCACGCCACTTTAGCCCAATATTTCTATACCCAAGATGATTTTGCTCTCGCCTCCACCGAAGCTCAAACTGCAGTCAGTCTTGCCCCCCACATTCCCTACTTCCAACAACTTCTAGATGAACTAAATAATCAAAAACAAGAATAGTTACACTTGTGTATCAGCAACAACAGATTGTGGTCGACTCATTCGCCAAAAGGTCATCAGCAAACTACTAATAATGCTGGCAATTAAGACTGCTTGAATTAGTTGAGTCAATCCCATCGAGCCTGAAGTAATCATAGTTAAGCTAGATGTAATCACAGTCGCTCCAACCAACACTGACGAAACTAAAGTCACTGGTGCTACCCGGATTGCTCGATACCAAGTCATCACGTAACCAAACAGCAAAGCTCCAGTAATTGCCAATCCTTGCCATTGAACCAACGTAATACTAGAGACAAGTGCCGCTTTTCCACTCAACAACATATATGCACCCAAGAAAACTGAACCTAACACCATCCGACCAAACACCAGCAAATCAACAGAAATATCACTGGCATATTTTTTAATCATGATCGTTTCCACTGACCATAATAATGTTGCTGCCAAAATCATCAGGTGACCAACACCAAAGGTAGAAAACCAAGAACCATTAATAAAGTTTGTCGCATATAAACCAAGCACCGAGAGCCACATACCTTTTGACACTTTTTCTTTAAGTAAGGGTAATGCCATCAGCGCGATCCACAAAATCATGCTTTTATGAATCAGGGTGCCATCAACGGCTCCTGTTTGCTTCAGGCCAGTAAAGAATAATCCAAAGGCCACACTCCCGCCTACCATGGCAATCACTAGCAATTTAAGCCAACTTGCCAATGATAATGTTTTAAACAATGAAATTTTTTTATGAGCCAACATCCACGCCACCACCAATAGTCCCACCATCGAATTTTTTATTGTCGTCTGCACAATTGGATCCATGCCCTTGACTAGCTGACCGTTAGCAAAAATAGCCACTCCCGAAATCAACATGGTGACCAATGAAAACACGATGCCTTTATTTTTCATGAGGCAAATACCTTCCATAACCATTAACTAACAACAATCATTGTAGCTTAAATCACCACCGCTTGACACTAACTACATTTGTGATATATTTCTAACATAATGTTATAAATATATAACTAAGGAGACACTATGATTGGTAGGGCTGAATGGTTTAGTCGAAGAAAATATGGCGGTTGGGGACTATCAGTAAAAACCTGGCAAGGATGGTTATATGTTATTGCCGTTGGCGGAATTAGCTTTGCGTTATTGAATGTACCATTTATCAGCGAATCAGTTCGCATGCCCCTAACATACGGCTGGCTCGCTATCGCTTGCTTAGACATTTTGCATATTATGGCCACCCTCAAGAAAGATGAAATGGAAGTACGCATTGAAGCCTTGGCAGAACGAAATGCATCCTGGGCCATGATTGGAGCCCTTGTCATTGGTGTGGCCTATCAAACCGCTCAAACTGCCGTATCCGGTAATCAGCAAATCGATATGTTTCTCATTGCCACCTTGGTGGCAGGTGTAGTGGCCAAAGCCATAACTAACCTTTGGTTAGAACGGAAGGGTATTTAATGGACAATAAAATTAAAGAATTACGCCAAACTCAAAATCTGACCCAACAACAACTGGCTGACAAAGTTGGAGTTCGGCGCGAAACCATAGTCTTTCTTGAACAGGGGAAATATAACCCCTCACTTAAATTAGCTAGCGATGTGGCCAAAGCCTTAGGAAGCCACGTCGAAGCTGTCTTTTATCTCGACAAGTAAGTCTTCTCCGTGCTACGCTTAAAAAACATATGATCAGTGCTTCTCTCGAAGCTGTTGCTGGGCAATGGGCCCTCCTCCTTATTTTTGGTGTTATTTTGATTGGGGCAACCAGGTCAATTTCCCTTATTTGTCAGTCTTTTTTAAGTGTTAAACTGGTTAACAAACCAGGGTTTCAGTCACTCCTGGCTGGAATTTTTTCCAGCCTACCAGAATTATTTTTAACTATCGCCGCTCTGTTTTATCAACAAGGGGAATTAGTTGTGGCCCTTCTGCTGGGAGCAAACCTAGCTAATCTCTCTTTAAGTATTGGTATCGCCGCCACCTTGGCTGGACCCTTAACTGCTCGCGATAAATTATTTGACTCCGATAGTGCCAGCATTTTTTTATTAAGCGCCCTGCCACTGTTATTGCTCTCTGATTTTCAATTGACTCACCTTGAAGGTCTTGGCTTAATTCTGGCTTACCTTATTTTCTTAAATCGTGATCACCTCATTGGCCCCAAATCAGTAAAACACACTCACGCCAAAGCTGAAGATTACATCAAACAACTCCTCCACAATCTCACTAAAGCCACCAGGATTAAACAATCGATTCAGTTGGCAAGTTCCATTATCATCGCTATGTTGGTTTCCTTAACTCTTATTTTTATTGCCGCCAATTCCTCCACCAACACGTTGAACTCTCCCTTTCTTTGGGGGCTGATTCCGCTAGCCATTGTTGCCAGCATCCCCGAACTACTCTTTGAAGCTAAACGTCTCCACCGCCGGCAATCTCGGATTGTGTTTGGTAGCCTCACTAACTCTTTGGCCACTAATAGCACGGCGCTTTTGGGATTTGCCGCCTTCATTCAACCTATTTCCCTAACAGTCAATAAAACGTTTTACCTTGCCCTCGTCGTCAGCTATATTCTCATTTTCATTCTTTTCTGGATTTTTGCTCGCAGCAAACACGCCCTAAACCGCCTCGAAGGAATTCTGCTGATTGGTGCTTACGTCAGTCTTTTGGTAGTTATCACTTCACTCTAAAAGTTAACCGTTTCCATTGGCGCTGGGCCAAGATTGGTGAATCAACAGTGAGTTATCTGTCACCACTTCTTGCCAAATTGCTTCGGTCACAAACGGCATAAACGGGTGCAGTAATCTGAGCCAAGTTTTTAGTCCCTCAAATAAGACTGTGGTTGAAATTTCTCCTTTTTTGCACTGTTCAATCGCGATATCGCAATACCAATGCCAAAATTCGTTATGAGCTGTTTCTGCTGCCAACCCAATTTTAAAATCGTTCAACTGTTGAGTGATCAGAGTGATAGTGCGATTAAGATAGGTCGTAAATTCTTCATCATGAACTTGATCGGTGGTCACAGATTCAGCCTGTTTCATTTGCACAAATCGGGCCGCATTCCACACTTTATTAGTAAAGTTGCGCATGCCCTTCACTTTCATTTCGCCCACCGCCGAATCATGTCCTGCTGTGGTGCTCATCACCAAAGCCATCCTCAAAGCATCAGCTCCATATTTCTCCACCAAAGTCAGGGGATTAACCACGTTACCTTTACTCTTACTCATTTTCTGACCCTTCTCATCTCGAACCAAGCCATGCAAATACACATCCTTAAATGGCATTTTCCCGGTTAAATAAACTCCCATCATCATCATTCGCATCACCCAAAACATCAAAATATCATAGGCAGTTTCCATCACCGCGGTTGGGTAGTAATAATCAAAATCTCCTGGCTTATTGGTTTTCAAGGATACTACCGGCCACTGGCTTGAAGAAAACCACGTATCAAAAGTATCGGTTTCTTGTAAATAATTCTCACCCGGTTTAGTTCGACTCACCACATAGTCAGCCTCTTTCGGAGCCGACAAACTTTGCAAGCCCGCTTCAATTTCTTCAATCGAATAACGTTGCAGTAATTCATCAATTAAACCAGTCACCACTTCCTGTTGTTTGGTAATAAATTTAATCGTTAAATTCGTTTTCGTTGCCTCATACCAAATCGGCATGCGAATACCCCACACAATTTGGCGAGAAATGTTCCAATCATGCAAGTTAGTTAACCAGTGTTTCAAAATCTTATCGTGACCTGCACCATGCACGGTCGTTTCTTGTCGATCTAAAGCGGCAAGCACGGGTTTGGTTAATGGTTTGACCCGAATAAAAAACTGAGCCATGGGTAATGGTTCGATCACGCTGCCACAGCGATAACACGTTGACACATTGTGGTGATAGGCAGAATCGATATGATCCAGTAGTCCTTTTTCTTTCAATTCAGCCACTGATTTTTCTCGAGCTGGCATCACTTTGAGACCCACATAATCAGGTGAAGTCGTTTCCAACAATCTTCCATCAAAGCCAATTGCCTGAATAAACGGCAAGTTGTGCCGCTGTCCGATCTCATAATCAGTCGGGTCATGAGCTGGAGTAATCTTTAAGGCTCCAGTTCCAAATTCTGGATCCACCGCTTCATCAGTAATAATCGGCAATAAAGCTCCAGTTAACGGATTACGTACTTGTCTATCCTTTAATTCTGCTGCCCGAGGATGAGTTGGATGAATCGCCACTGCTACATCAGCAAAAATAGTTTCTGGTCTAACCGTGGCCACCATCAGTGGTTCACCGTCGCCCTCCAACGGATAGGTAACGTAATAGAGCGCATCATCTCGTTCCACATACTTCACTTCTAATTCCGAATAAGCCGTGCCGCATTTAACACAGTAATTAACTAATCGCTCGCCCCGATAAATCAAGTTGTCACTCGCCATCTTTTCAAAGGTAGTTAACACTTGATCGACGACGTCTGGATCAAGGGTAAATTTATACCGCTCCCAATCAGCACTAGCCCCCAACTGTTTCATTTGATCTAAAGCCACACTGGAATTTTCATGCACATAATCCCAAATCGATTGATACAGCGTTTCCCGATCAAATTGGAACCGTGATTTACCTTCTTTGGACAACTTCTTTTCAAACACATACTGGGTTTCAATGCCGGCGTGATCTGTTCCCGGCACCCAAAGTGAGGCTTCACCCAACATTCGGTGATACCGAATCAACATATCCTCAATTGAAACAAACATCGCGTGACCCACATGTAGCGGGTCATTAGCATTTGGTGGTGGCATGATGATACAAAATGGTTTTTTGCCATCAGCACTACTAGCTTCAGGTGCAGCAAAAGCATTGGCCTCTTGCCACTTTTTGTAAATAGTTGTCTCAAATTGAGAGTGTTCGTATCGAGAATCCATAAAAATAGCCCTCCAACTGTTCTAATGTTGAAAGGCCGTTTGTTGTAAACGCGGTACCACCTTACTTTTCCCTTGCTAAAAAGCGCAGGACTCATTCTCCAGCTATCACGGGCCTACCCGGGAGCATCTACTTTTAGCTTTAAACCGCCAATTTCTCACTCCACCTTGTGTTTTAAAAACACGATTCGGTTGACTAGACCGACGTTGGTTTTACTACTTGAGGTTATTATACACTAAACAGGTTTGTGATTATTGTTGAGGCCCACGCAAGTACACGGCAGCCCACGGCTTATACGTCGTCACAAAGGTTTGATCTTGTAATACTTCGTTGCCTCGCACTACCGTATAGGTAAATTTTGCTTTTGCTCCCGAAGCTCTCCAATCAATTTGTTTAACTTGTCCTGGAGCTAGCGTCGGATCATCAATATATACATCGGGCGGTGGGGGAGTCACATCCCATACCACATGGTCAGTGATCGTTGCCACTCTGCCATCGTCCGTTCCAAAAAAGAGGACCTTCAACGTTAAATTTTCCGTATCAGTTTCAGTCTGAATCAAAATATGACCCGGAGTATCGTTCACAAATCGAAAATCAGTAGTCGGCGAATAGACCGTTGCATCAATCCCTGCTTTAACATCTTGTTCATAATAGCCCACTCGGTAAGCATGACCTCGTCTCATGGTAATCGGTAAACCCGCATTCAAAGCGGCCCGAAACACGGTGGTACTATCCTGACAAACGCCTCCTCCATCACCTAATTCCGTTCGACCATTTTGAATAATATATGCGGCCTTGTAGCCCGTTGCTCCCGAAATTTCTCCCACCGCTGCATTAAACGAAAATTCTTCTCCTGGTTTAATCAAGGTTCCATTCAATCGCGAAGCTGCCAAAGCCACATTATAAACTCTGGATGCAATACTTCCTTTAAACGAACTAGTCCCCACCCCAATGACTTCTTTAATCCCTAATCGATTGACTTCTGCCAACGAAACTTCAGGTTGAGTTTCTCCATAAGCAAGCTCGATAGTTTTTTCTCCACTCTCGACTTCCAATTCCTTCAATGCGGCAACCATGGTTGCAAGGGAAGAAGCTACATTAATTTGTAAGCCTGGTTCCGCTGGCACAAACTCCACCACTTTTTGGCTCGTCTCATCAAACTGAAACACAGCATTTTGTGGTGCCTGATCAATTGAGCTGGCCACCGAAGTTAAATATTCAGTTAATAAATCCTCATTAAAACCTCCATCAAAACGAATAAACGGCAACAATTCTTCACCACTTAACTGCCATTGCTGAGCTGAAACCACAGCATTTTCTGGAGAAAATTGAATCACCAAAGTCGAAGCAAGCAACATGTTAGCGCGCTCAGCCGTTTGATCCAACTGCTCAGCTGTATAGTCCATCGTTTCTACTTTCATTGGCAGTTGCCGTTCGGGGAGGCGCAGTTGAGAAATTGCCGCCGCAAACGATTCCTTCCACCGCTGCTGGTCTAACACCCGGCCATTTTCTCCAGGAACTACCTTTGCTACAGTCGTTTGATTTTCGTCATTCAGTATTAATTGTGGCGGGACAGCAGGGACATCAGCCTCAGCCGATAGCGAAGCTGCCACACTCATCAACCACTCATCATCAACCTCGGCTGGTAATGCTACTTGAGTCGGAGCATAAACCAACGCAGCCAATTCCTTGAGTCCCACCAAAGACACTGACCGGCCCACATTCATCGCTTGGGCTACCGCTCCCTCAATGTCATAATCGATCGCTTGTTCATCAAAACTAACACTTAGCCAATGACCATCATCTGACAATACTAATGGCCATTGCTGACGATAAGCCGTTACCGAATTAGTCAGTAATAACTCCGCTTCAGAGGCAGATAACCCTCCAACCGCAAATGAACCTATTCGTACTCCCGGGTAAATCTGGTTGTGATAAGACACTGTCAATAACAGTAACCCCAATAAACACAAAATAACTACTCCACCAATGCCTCCAGCAATAAATCCGAAAAACGATTTACGTGGCACATGAATGTGAGATCTCATTTTGTGATACAGATTGACTAAAAAAGTGGTCATAAAAGTATGTTTAAAAATTATCGATTTTTTTTATTGTCTGCTATGATAACCAAAGATACATATTCATCAGTATACTAGAGTTATGAAATAGTATCGTGCTTTACTTATTATGGCTCAACCAACATCTCAAAATTCAAACCAACAAAACCCTGCTTCACCTTCACCAACCACTCCAACGAATAAACCCTTCACTTCTCCTGCTCCTGCCGAAGTAAAACCTGTTGTTGAATCCAAACCGATTGCACCTGCTCCGACCTCAGCCACTCCCACATCAACCACATCAGGTAGCATTGACGTATCGGCTGCTAAACCAGCCACTGTTACTCCCTCTCCATCAACCTCTCCTTCGCAAACTCCCAAGCCGGCGACTGGAACCACCCCGTCTCCATCCGTTGAATCAGCCCCAAAGCCGTCATCTTCACCAACCACTCCAACGGCTGCTCCCTCGACGCCGTCGACTACACCTCCCACCATTAAACCACCCACGTCCACTCCAACCCCAAAACCATCAACTCCAAGTAATGAGCCCCCAGTTATTAAACCGCCGGCTTCATCAACGGCACCTTCTAAATCAGAATTTTCTCAACTCCCCAACATTAACTTACCTCCTGCACCGATTGCTGCGAGTCCATCCAATCCCACCAATCCTCAATCTCCTCCCGTTACTGTCAAGAAATCACCCTTTCGTTTCTTGTTTCCCATCTTAGGTATTGGCTTGCTTCTGTTTGTAGGCTACATGCTCTTTACTCGTTTCTTTGGTGGATCCATAACGGGTGGTGGCTCAGCTGATAACCCCGTCCAAGTTGTGTACTGGGGCCTCTGGGAACCTCCCGTGATTATGGACGAATTAATTGCCCAATTTGAAGCCGAGAACCCCGGAATTGATATTGTCTATCAGCAACAAACAGTCAAAGAATATCGCGAGCGATTACAAAACAACTTGGCCGGTGGCACGGGCCCAGACATTTTCCGTTTTCACCTCACCTGGACCCCGCTTTTATCAAGCGCGCTTACTCCTATTCCTGATGACGTTATTTCTGCCGCCGACTTTGAAGCACAGCAATATCCCGTTGTCACCTCCTGGCTCAAATCCCAAAAAGGCTACCTTGGCATTCCTTATATGTATGAGGGCTTAGGCCTCTATTACAATCATTCGGTCTTTGAAGCTGCCGGCAAAACTCCTCCCAAAACTTGGGAAGAATTACGCCAAACGGCCCTTGAGTTAACCGTTAAAGATAAAAATGGAGTAATTCAACGCTCCGGTGTAGCGCTTGGGACCACCAGTAATGTTGATAACTGGTCAGATATTATTGGAGTCTTGCTCCTCCAAAATTCCGCCAATCCCATTCACCCTAATACTACCCTTGGTCAAGATGCCTTAACCTTTTACACCTTATTCTCTCAGACCGATCGAGTTTGGGATGAAACCATGCCTACTTCCACCATTGCTTTTGCCACAGAAAAAACCGTCATGATGATTGCTCCTTCCTGGAGAGCTCATGAAGTCAGGAGCATTAATCCAGATCTTGATTTTGCCATTGCTCCACTTCCTCAATTACCTAACACTAATGTTTCTTGGGCCTCAATTTGGGTTGATGGTGTGTCGTCTCAATCAAGCAAAGAAAAACAAGCAGCCGCCTGGAAATTCTTAAGCTTCTTAAACCAAAAAGAAACCCTCCGCAGTTGGTACGCCCTAGCCAGCAAACAACGCTTATTTGGTGAGATTTTCGCTCGGGTTGATATGGCTGATCAATTAAGTTCAGATCCTTACGTTGGCAGTTACCTAAGTCAGGCCTCCACCGCTAAAACCTGGTATCTTAACTCCCAAACTTTCGATAACGGCCCCAACGACAAAATCAGTAAATATTATGAAGATGCCATCAACTCTATGCTTGAAAAAAGCAGCTCAGCCAGTCAAGTCCTCCCCACAGTTGAGCAGGGAATTTCTCAAGTCATGAGCCAATATCAGCTTTCGCAATAAATCAATTGTAAACAAAAAGGCTGCCCATGCTTCATTCAACTCTTCAATCTCTGTGTCATCAAATAGTCGTACCTCACCCCCAATCAGTGGCGATTCTTGATGAAAATAAACTGAAATCTACCCTCATTGACCAACTAATTGAGCAAGCGGTCTTTGGTGAGCCAGAAGTTAAACCCGGTGCTCGCTGGCTAATTTGGGAAATCGCTCAAGAAATGGGTATTTACCCGAGCTCCATTCATCCCTATTACATGGCCAGAGGTCGAAAATTGATTCCTTTAGATCGAACCGTTCCCGCCATGAATATTCGTGGTTTAACCTACGACACCGCTCAAGCTCTCTTTGAGGTCGCCCTCGAAACCAAATCTCAAGCTTTTATTATTGAACTTGCCCGCGGCGAAATGCTTTACACCGACCAATCGCCCGCTGAATTTACCACTTCGATTTTAGCTGGAGCTATTAAAGTTGGTTATGAAGGACCCGTTTTTATTCAGGGCGATCACTTTCAATTAAAATCGAAACAACCCGCAGTGCCTGAAGCAGGCGAAGTTGAAAAAATAAGTCATCTTATTGAGCAAGCCATCGAAGCCGGTTTTTACAATATCGACATTGATGCTTCAACCTTAGTTAATTTATCCGCTGCCAAAGTCAGTGATCAGCAAGCCGCCAATATTCGATACACCAAGGAATTTTTAAACCAAATTCGCTCCCTCGAACCAGCCGGGGTGACTATTTCTGTCGGTGGTGAGATCGGCCATATCGGCGGCAAAAATTCCACCCTCGAAGATTTTACCGTCTTTATGACAGGCTTAAATCAAGCCAAAGAAGTCACCGGAATTAGTAAAATTAGTATCGCCACCGGCACGTCTCACGGCGGAGTGGTTAATCCCGACGGATCCATGGCCGATGTTGCCGTTGATTTCGATTTAATTGATCAAATTACTCAAAAAGCCACGTCTGGTTATAGTATTGCTGGAGCCGTTCAGCATGGAGCCAGCACCTTACCCGAAGAAT
The DNA here is from genome assembly GCA_003247275.1 of bacterium. GTDB lineage: Bacteria > Patescibacteriota > Microgenomatia > UBA1400 > RBG-16-45-19 > SZUA-360. Next base: position 11,867 of record QKAA01000037.1, read on the forward strand.
GGCTGTCAAAATTTCCAGCCGCTCATGCCGCCGAAATTCATCTGGCCACTGGTTTTCAAAACCTCATTTTCGATCACGAAAGTTTTCCTGAAGAATTAAAAACCAACATGTATAGTTGGCTCGATGAGCATCACCAAGCCGAAAAAGAAAAGGGTTGGACCGATGCCCAATTCCACTATAAATTACGCAAGAAAACTTGGGGTAATTTTAAATCAGAGCTATGGCATCTCCCGCAAGAAACAAGAAATGCCTTTAAACAAACCCTATCAGCCAAATTTAAAACCATTTTTGAAGCCCTAAATATTAGTGACTCCCAAGAACTCATCAACGAGCACACTCCCACCATTCCTATTCATAAAGAAATTATTGATTTTGCTTTAGAATTACCTAAAGACACCAATTCCAACGGATTGTCCGATTGAAATTACCCCCTCAAAAATGGTAGCCTTTATCGTCGTATGAAACAGTTATTTCTTGATGTTGAAACAAAAAAAACCTTTGAAGAAGTTGGCGGCTATTTCCCCGAAAAGCTTGAGCCAAGTTTTGTTGGTTTAATCGAGCGCATCGGTTTTCCCGAAAATTCTGGTGAAGGTCAAGAAACAAGATATGAGCTGTTTGAGAAGGACTTTCACAAATTACCCCGAATTTTAGAAGAAGCCGATATCATTATTGGTTTTAATAATATTGGTTTTGACCTCCCCGCCCTCAAAAACTTTTATCCCGGAGACATTAATAAATTACCTCAACTCGACATTTTAGATATTATTAAAGCCACCGCTGGGCATCGAGTCAGCCTTGATGCGGTCGCCAAAGAAACCCTGCATTCTCAAAAATCTGGCAACGGACTTGATGCTATTTTGTATTATCAAAACCAAGAATTTGATAAATTAGCCGCCTACTGTATGAAAGACGTCGAAATCACTAGAGATATATACGATTATGGTCGTACGAATGGTTATCTCAAGTTTTTGAATCGCTGGAATAATCTTGTAAAATTAGATGTCGATTTCTCAGTCCAAAACACCGATAACAATTTACAGATGACCCTAATTTAATAGTTGCCATAGCAGGGGCATTAATGTTAAACTTCCAGGGTTAACATAGGAGTTAAAATCGAAAGCAACCCATGATAAAAATAACTAAAAAAACTGACTACGGCCTCACTCTTATGACCGCTTTGGCTAAGAAGCCCAAAGAACTTCAATCGTTAAAATCCATCTCCGAAGAATATCACTTACCATACAAATTTATTGGTCAAGTCGCTGCTGCCCTGCTCGATCAAAATTTGATCGTCAGTAAAGAGGGAGCCACTGGAGGTTATAAACTTGCCAAACCTGCCAAGCAGATCACCCTAAACCAAGTTATGGAAGCTCTCGACGGTCCCGTCGTTAAAGTTGACTGCCTCTGTGGTAAGCCATGTCCCCGTAAAGATAGATGTCGCCATAAACAAGTCCTCGGCGCCCTTTCTGCTGCCTTAAACCAGGCTTTATGCGATAAAACCATCGCTGATCTGCTCAACTAAATCATCAACAAAAAAGAGAGAATTATATCCATGTTTGAACTTTCAAACGTTTCCGTCTCGTACAACAAAA
>QKAA01000023.1 GCA_003247275.1 bacterium
AAAGATGCAGCCAGAACTTGAATTGGATAATGGTTGAGTATCGTGACGAGATTTCAGATATTGCTGGATTAGTTGCTGAATTAGCAGTTTGTCGCCAGGTTTGAGGTTTAAAACAACAGACAAAATAACTTCTTTGGTTTGATGAAAGCGCGAGTAATCATAGGCAAATTCGAGCGATTCCTTTGGTAGCCAGATCTTTTGATTGGATTCATCAAGAATTTCAACTTTGTCGACGATATCGGCCATAAGCGCTTCTTTATAATGAGAATTATTAAAAATTGCCCCACCGATGGTTCCAGGTAAGCCTAAAAATGGCTCCAAACCACTTAAAGAGGCCTCTGCCGCTTGGTTGACAATCATATTCATGGGTGTGCCTGAGGCGGCGGTAAGGGTGTGATTTTTTTCATCAATGGTGATAGAGGCGGCTCGGTTAATAATGACTGCGCCACGGAAACCGGCGTCGGTAAATAAGGTGTTGGAACCACCGCCAAGGATAAAGAACTTTTGATTTTTTTGGCGGCAGTTAATAACTGCTTGCTCTAGTTCAGCGACAGAATTGGCAATGATAATTTCGTCAGCAGGACCACCGGTTTTGATGTAAGTATATTGAGAAAGATTAGTGTCTTGGTTTGACATATTACAAGAGTTGTTGGTGAAGTTTATAAATATCACCGGCTCCCATGGTTAAAATCATGTCGTATGGTTGACGAATTTGTTTGATGTGATTAGCTAGCTCCTCTTTAGGGACATAAGTAACATTGGGGCGGTTTTCTTTGATGGTTTTGGCCAGTTGGTAACCAGAAATAGTGGGATCATCCTGTTCGCGAGCACCATAAATATCTGTAATGATCACTTGATCAGCATATTTAAAGGCAGCAGCAAACTCGTTAAGGAGCGTTTTGGTGCGAGAATAGGTGTGGGGTTGGAAGATGCAAACAATTCGATATAACGGCAACCAGGCGCGGGCAGCTTTGAGGGTTTCCATGACTTCAATGGGGTGGTGAGCATAATCGTCAAAATAGACACAGTTATTTTGTTCGCCAATTTTCTCGAAGCGGCGTTTGGAACCACGGAAGAGCTGTAAGCCCTCGATGGCGGTTTGATGATCAACACCTAGTTCAAGAGCAGCGATGTAAGCAGCCAGAGCGTTAGTGGCGTTATAGGTACCGGGAACCGAGAGCATAAAATTAAATTCTTGTTTTCCATGAGCGATAGTGACGAGTTGCCGACCTTGACCAACAAAACTATCTTTGACATACCAGTCGTTGGTATTGCTACTGCCATAAAAGATGGCACCTCTGTCTTTGCATAACTCTCGCGCTTCAGGAGAATCGCCGTTAATAATCAATTTTCCGCCGGGTTTTAAATTGTCGAAAAATTGAGTAAATGCATTTTTGGTATCGTCGATAGTTTTATAGATATCGGGATGATCGTGAGTAATATTAGTGCAGATGATAACTTCAGGATGTTGATAGATGAACCGAGGACGGTTATCAACACCTGGAGAAATAGCATATTCATCAGCTTCAACGACAATATGTTTGCCGTCGGTCATTCTGCCTGGGGCTTGAAGGTTTAGAACTTTGCCGACGCCAATAACAAAGGAGGGTTTGTAGTTAGCATATTCCAAAATGTTAGCCAGCATGGCAGAGGTTGAGGTTTTACCGCCAACACCACAGACTGAAATACCTAATTTTTGCTCCATTAACTCACCTAAAGCTTCGGCGTGAGAAATGGTTCGAATACCGGTAGACTCAGCTGCTTTAACTTGAGAATTGTTGGCTCCCTGATGGGCTCCGGTATAGACAACTAAATCGGTGCCTTGCGGAACATTTTGATCGTCAATTTGGCCAATATCGTCAAGCCCACGTTGATGAAGAACTTCAGCAGTAACAAAATCGTCGGCCACATCGGAGCCAGTCACAATTTTGCCCATGTCTTGAATACAAAGGGCAAGAGCCGTCATGCCGACGCCTTTGATGCCAACAAAATGAACATGATTTGCTTGATGTAGATGTGGTGTATTCATGGTGAATACCATCTATGTTAGCGCAATTTAGCGAGAATGAGAAATCTGGCTTCAGGATATTGTTCGGAAGACTTGGAGCGAGTGTGGGAAAATAAGCCTTCGTCCTCAATAGTGCAACGTTTTTCTGATTTAATTGATTTCGATTTGATGCCAGCTTGTTTGAGGCTTTCTGTGACGTAGCCCTCAACATCAATTTTCCATTTATTCGATTTTTTCTTGATAAAGGGTTTCCAATTTTGATCGCCTACTTGTTCAGGTTTTTCGATTGACTCATAGCAGTTACCGCAAGCTGAAGGACCGAGCCAAACCAGTAGTTTACCAGGGTTTGATTCATACTCTTCTTCCATTTGTGATAAGCCTTTGAGATGAATGTTTTTGATGGCGCCCTGCCAACCAACATGAAAGATACCAAAAACATGATGGTCGGGGTCATAGATGATAACGGGAAGACAGTCAGCCACTTTTAAAAGCAGAGCAGCCTCTGGTTGGTTGGTAATAAAACCGTCAACTCCAGGGATGTTATTGCCCACCCACATTTTAGTATTGTCTTCAGTTAATTTTAGGATTCTGTCTGAGTGAATTTGTTTGGCTTCAATAACGGTGCGAGGATTTAAGTCAAATTGGTTATAGATTTTGCGACGATTGGACATAACTTGCGCTTTATCGTTAAAACGCTCGTCCATATTGCCATCGGAGCTTTCGGTATAAGCGAGGAGCAGATTTTTGTGTAAATCGATAGTTTTCATAGGGGTTATTCTACCTCATTTTTTTGTTTCATGCTGGTTTCGGCAATTTTTAGTTCCTCGGCGGTATTAACTCCGTGCCAAATAGAATTATCGTTCCATAGCAAAGCTTCAGCTTTTTTCTGATTAAGATGAGCGTATTTAATCACGTCAGTTAGGTAATACTCGAGGGTAACGGGATTTTTTTCTAGTTTATTTAATGCCTGACTCAAAAACTCTTTATCAAAACAGTAGAGGCCGGTATTTATTTCCGAAATTTGTCTTTGTTCTTCTGTCGCATTTTTCTCTTCCACAATGGCGATAAATTTGCCGCTGTCATCGCGCATAATTCTCCCTAATCCTTGAGGGTTAGGTTTAACAATACTAACAACAGTTACCTGATTTTGATGATCTTCATGGGTGGAAAGGAGTTTTTGGAATAATTCTGGGGTATAAAAAGCGGAATCATCTCCAGACATAACTAAAACCGAGTCTGCCGTGGCTTGTAATTGTGGTAGAGAGGCTTTGACAGCATCACCTGTGCCCAAGGGTTGTTCTTGGATGGCGTAGGTGACACGATCGCCCAAAACGTCCTTGACTGATTGTTGTTGAAAACCAACCACAACCACAATTTGATTGATACCAATCGAGGTTAAGGTGTCGACCGTGTAACTAATCATGGGTTTCTGGTTCAACGACAAAACAACTTTATTTTTGTCAGTCGCATTCATCCGCGTACCCTTGCCGGCAGCGAGGATAACGGCCACAGCTTGGCTCATGATTTTTTTCCTTTACGATTTGTTTCCATAATTGACATCACCTCTTTGGCTAGTTTATCAGAATCGTGGCGCAGATAGCTTCGTTTGACACTATCTTTTGACTGTATCACTGGAGTAATAGAAATCAAATTGGCTTGAATTACTCTGGAGTCATGATTGCTTATGTTGTCGACAACTGGGAATTCATGTTGTTGCTCATATTTATTGAGGAGATTTTGGCTTATTTTGCCGTTATTAATAATGATGTGATTAACTTTCTTGCCAATAGTTTGCTCGATGGTTTGAACATGATCTAAAGCGGTCATGTTGTGAGTTTGAGTGTAATGGGTCATTAAATTTTGGATAAAAATAATCGGAGCGGTGGTTTTTTTGAAAGCGGCTTTCATCCCATCAATAATCAAGTTGGGTAATAAACTGCCGTAGAGATCTCCAGGACCAATAATGATGTAGTCGGCTTGTTGAATGACAGCAGCAACTGCAGGATTTAGTTTAGCTTTGGGAGTGGTACTAATAGAACTAATCTTTTTGCCACCATGTTTTTCATCTAAAGTTGCTTCACCAATTTCTGTAGTTCCATCCTGATAGTGAATGACTAGTTGAATATCATCTTCAGTGACGGGATAAATTTTACCTTGAAGGTGAAATAGTTTACTGATGGCACTGATAGCATTTGAAGTGGATTGAGTCATGTCTTGAAGAGCGGTAAAAATGAGATTGCCTAAGTTGTGATTGTCCAAACTGGAATTGGGTGAAAATCGATAGAGTAATAATTTAGCGATCAATCCATCATTTTTATCTGATGAGAGGGCGGCACAGGCTTGACGCAAGTCCCCTACTGGTAAAAACCCAAATTCATCGCGCAATCGACCAGTAGAACCGCCAGAATCTGCCATGGAAATAATTGCGTGAAGATCAAGGGGATACTTTTTTAAGCCTGATAATACGACGGCTGTACCGGTGCCGCCGCCGATGACACATACTTGTGGTCGCTTGGTTGTAGTCATTTTATTTATTTGCTTAACTGACTGGCAATATATTGTTGTACCGTTTGCCAGTTATCTTCACCACCCTTTGACAGCAGAGCAAAAGCGCCTGATGAAGTTTTGGTCGAGACAAGAACATTGGCGGTAGATAAGCTAATTTTGGCAGTGGTGAATTGTAAAAGACTTGTTAATCGAGGAGCAACGGCGGCTAAATGATCAACCGTAACGTCAGTTTTAACAGCCTTGGTTAAGGTGGCATAAAATTCGGCCTGATGATTGAGAGCATCTAATTCAAATAGTTTAGCCACAATGGCTTCGATGACTTGAATTTGACGTTCGCCTCGATCGAAGTCAGAAGTGGTGTGGCGAGAGCGGACAAATTTTAAAACCGTGTCACCATCCATGTGAGTAATACCGGGAGTGAAATTAAGTTCTTCGTAGCGGCAAGGAAACTGTTTTTCTAATTCAAAACCTGACAAGGTGTTGCTCAGTTCCGTGACCTCTTCAGGAGTTTTGCCGCATAACTCCAATTCGCGACCAGTAATGGGATACCAAGGATCGTTTAAGGTTTTAAGCACGTTGACATCAATGCCTCTTAAAGCATTAATAGCTTGAGAAAAACGGGCAAAATCAACCGTGACAACAAAATCGGGAGTAATACCAGTTACTTGCGAAACTGACTGTTTGACCAAATAAGAACCGCGAATGATGGTGTCTTTAGCCACATCTTCAGTGGGGTAATTTCCTTGTTTTAAGCCTAACGGAAGAGCTGCATTTATTTTGGTGGAAAAGTCGCCAGTACCGGAAGGGAGGGTCACCCAGACATCGCGAGGAATGTGGATGAGACCAAAACGCTTATGAGTGAAATCAATTTGAGCCAGCAAAATAACGTCAGTTAAAAATCCGCCCTGATGGCCAGCACCACCATATCCCAGTAACAAAATATTAATGGTCTCAGCGGTGGAGACATCTTTGGTAGTGGCCGTTGGTTCAGGTAATTCTAAATCAGCAGGTGCTTCAGGAATGGCCCGGTCATCTAAAAGTGAAGGAGTGGGCTCAGGAGTAGCTTCGGGCGACAATTGAGCTTTAGCATTGGTGGAAAAGAAATACCACGATAAACCAGCAACTACTACAAACACACCTATGCCAATGAAAAGGAAACGCTTACGGAACGGTAGATTAATTTTAAATTTGGTAAAGGGATTATGGATCATTGATATAAGGTATTTTATTGATTAACACGTATTCATTGATTGTATCAAACAATAAATTTATGAATACTGATACGTACTATTAACACCTATACATCAGCTGTCATTTTTGGTTACAGTAGTAAAAGATGAAAGAAATTCCTTACATTTGTGGGGCTCATTTTTATGACCCGCCACGCTCAACTTATCACCAAGAATATGCAGGTATCTCCACTGATCCGAAAAGTGAAGATTGGTTGCAAAAGGTTTATGAGGATAATTATAAACCAGTATCAGAGTCGCGATTACTGACACGAGTTTCTTATGACATTAATGCCGTTTTAATTCATGAGCTTGAAGCGCATGGCTTATCAGCTGATGGTTTCTTAAGGAACGCCGATAATGTGATTGGGACGTCGTATATTCACACCATCTTGCCGGATTTATCAACCACGGATAAAGAAATAGTGATTGGTGCCGGTTTAGAGCGGTATCGAAACGACTTTGGCAAAGATCCGTTAGTGTTTTGGTCACCTGAAGCAGCTATGGATTCGGCTACAGCTGAGGTGCTTGTCGATTATGGATATCAAGCATTCGTTTGCTCCCCAAGACAGCTTGACACTCATTTACATGAGGCCGACAATCGTTTTTTTAATATTCCCCTCCCCAGCGGTCGATCAATTACAGCGATTGCTTATGATAGAAAAGTTTCAAAAGAGCTTGCATATGGTGAGAAATATAATGCCGATGATTTTGCACGTCAGCATTACGCCAAAAAAAAGGGGCAGTTTAATAATTTGATTACGTGGGTGGATGGAGAGACGTTTGGTCATCACTGGAAGTTTGGTGATTTATTTTTAAATTATTTACTATTTACCAGTTTGCCGGAAATAGGAATTCAGCCTACGCCCATTAATCAGTTCGATTTTAAGGATTTAGCAAATATAACAGCCAGGTTAAAAGAGCGGTCTGCATGGAGTTGTGAATGTGGAGATTTGCGGCGCTGGCACTCTAGCTGTGGTTGCTATCGTGATACTGAAAATTATGATTCTTCCTGGGTGGATCCGTTTTATAGTACGTTTGCGTGGTTGAATACAGAGATTTCAACTTTAGCTCAACAACGATTTGGACGAGATTATACGGAAATTATGATTAAATCGTTTGAACAAGGTTTTGTTAATCCTGGTGGAAAATTCACAACACCTGATTTATCGTTAATTGCAGCAGCAATTGATGGATTAACAGCTCGAACCAGTTGTGGCACATTCTTTTCTAGCCCACATACTTCGGGAAGAATTAATATGTTATTTGGGCTGGAAGCAATCACTCATCTTAAAGAAAGTGGAGAGACGGCAAAGGCGGATAGATTGCTTAATGCTTATTTCTCGCGCTTAGACCAGATTGTTGATCCAACTAATTATTCACAAACACTTCTTAGGACACTAGAAACAATGGTGGAGCAAAAGAATTTGCTCCACCGGGAATTAGTTCAATCTGAATTAGTTAGTAGGTAATGATTTCAGCGTTTGAGCGTAAGTCTTCTAGCCAGGTACTGATGTTGGTATTGGCTTTCTCATTTTCCAACTGAGATCTGACCATGTCGTTGAGGTCGGCTGATTCAATGCCTTCAGGGATGCTGTCTTGGTTATCGACAATGTATTGAGCAATTTCTTCGTCGGTAACAGTGGTATCACCAGCGCCCAATGATTCAACAATTTGTTGAATTTTGAATTGACGTTTGACTTCATCTAGAGTTACGTTTTCAGCAGCTAGGGCATCATCGAGGGTTTGACCTTGACTGGAAAGTTGAGCTTCAATGGTGGCGATTTGATCGTCAATAGCTTGCTCATCAACCACGTAATTCTGTTGTTTAGCGGCGTCTAAAATGAGAGCTTCGGTAATCATGTTGTCTAAGATCTGTTCACCAGCTTGTTGTTGCATTAATTGGTAGTGGGCCAAACGACTAATACTAACACCGTTGACTTTAGCAATGCTCCAGAATCGATAGACACCGTAGCCTAATAAAATGAGAGCGATGGCAACTAAATTAACCCACAATGGAGTCGGTTGATACGTTTTTTTGGTGGAGATTACTGCTGCCTTTGGAGCAACTTTTTTAACAGCAACTGGTTTCTTTCGACTGGCTGCGGGTTTCTTTGCTGCAGCTGTGGTTTTTTTTGTTTTTGTAGTTGAGGCTTTTGATGATTTTGCCATACGATTCCTTTATTATTTTTTGCATTATATGCGTTCAAGCATATCATAAGCCAATAAAGAGTGTGTTATCAAGCTGATTTTGGTGAGGAAAAATTAGGACGAAGCAAAAGGAAAATAATCATAGTGAGCAATCGTTTGATTGTCATTGATGATGCCGGCTACCACGCCGCCAGGAATACATTCTTTATAGTCCCACTCGATATCAATGTCAGTTAATGGCAGCTCGTTTTTTGATTTGGCAATGACGACATACGGATCAAATGGTTCGGCCCAAGGTGAACCCCAACGATTTAAACTGTCTTTTTCTTCTTGGGTGAAATGAGGCAACATTTGATCATATTTTGACGGATGCAAACCGTCTCGCAATGGGTTAATGGTTTCGATGACAGCTAGTTGAAAGGTAGCAAGCACATCATTAATGCTGCCCCACAACAGAATGGTGTGGATGTCAGTTTCAACAGATGACCAAGGAAATGAAAAGGAAATCATTTGATTTGACAATGTTTCTGCAGTCTTAAAAAAGGTTTCAACATTGCGACCCGGAATCATGGTGTGATAGAGACTAATATATGGCGGATGAGTTTGATCCCATTGATTGCAGCCCTCAATTTGCTCACATACAGATTTATTGATGGCAATAATAGAGTTTGATTGTTTTTCGGGAAGAGACAGGCCGAAGAAAATATGTTGCGGTGATTCAAGGTAGTTTTCAAAAATCATATATATAGTATCCGCCTGTGTGGGTAGATAGTGCAAGTCTTTAACGGCTGATTTTTGAGCACACAATCTGTATAACTGTATGTATGGTTACCGATACCTCTGTCGACATTGAATTTAATATATGGATTTGTTTACTGATGATTTTGGACATGGTGGTTTATAGCTGGATACTGATAACGCTGGTGCGGGCATTATTGATGGTACGGTGGTAGTTTCTTTTAAAGATACTTTTTAAAGAAATCGATGGTTCTTTGCATAGCGGTAGTAAAGTACGGATCGCTGATATTGTGTCCCCCACCTTGGTATTCATAATATTCGTAGGTTTTTTGATCTGCCTTTAGAGCAGAACCTAAATCTCGGGAGTAGCCAATATTAACCACAGAGTCGTTGACTGCGTGATGAATTTGAAGTGGGGCGGTGAGGTAGTGCAAATTAGCGGTTAAAGAAATTGATGTCCACAATGGATCAGAAAAATTAATGGTGTTGGGGTCAGAGCGAAGAATATCTAATTGCCCACTGTTTAGGCGGTTTGGATCCTCAACTTGTGATTGCTCTGGTTGACTTGGGCGAACATAGCTGTTGTCACTAATCCTGTATTTTGCAAAATCTTGATAGCTATAGACTGCTCCAGCCCAAATAACTCCAGCTTTGATTTGATCTGATACTTCCATGGAGCGTAAGACTAGATTTCCGGCCATACTGTGACCCCAAAAACCAATTCTGTCTGGACTAACTTGATCAAATGATTGCAAACTTTTGAGGGCGCTAATGGCATCAATGGTATAGGAAGAAGAAAAGTAGGTGCCGGAAGCTTGGCCTTCGGAATTGCCGTTACCGCGATAATCGATCTTAAATACAACAAAGCCGTTTGAAGCGAGAGCATTAACGTATTCAACGTATTTTTCAGTGGTGACGTATTGGGTGGGGGGAATATAGCCGTGATTAAAAACAATAGCGGGGAAACCACCAGCTGGGGGTTGGCTACTAGGAACGGTAAGTAAGCCATAGACTGTATAACCTTCACTTTTATAGCTTGCGATATAGCGGCTAAAGTTTGAGCCTGGAGTTAATTTTTCCTCAATTTGTAGTGGAGAAGTTTCTATTTGTTTTTGACGTAAAAATTCAATACTTATAGGTGATTGGCTTTGCTGTTCGGTTATTTGATTTTCGTTTTGGCTGGTTGGTGAAACAAGATTGTTGGCAGTGCTTTGTTGAAACTTGAATAATACAAGAACAACAATTATCGTGATTGCCAATGCAATTACTACCTTTTTTATCATAGTTTCAATTCTATCATTAAATTTACAGCTGCTCTGTGAAGTAGTTATCCTAAAAAATGCTGCAGAAATTATTTCTACTCAAAATCTTTCCAAATCATCGAGGGCATGGGGGCGCTTTGATCTTGGTATTTGCTGGTTAGTTGCGTATAGGTTTTTTCTGCTGGTTGGGATAGTTGAGCGAAAGCGAGTTGTGCAACCCGCATGCCGGCATACACTTTAACGGGCAAATGGGAAAGATTGGTCATTTCAAAGGTGATTTGCATTCGAGCGCCAGGGTTAATAAAAGAGGCGGTAGCGTGAACAATCAGACCTAAACGGGCTAGGGATGATCGACCCTCTAAAACACCAACCAGATCGTTAGGGATGGTAATGGTTTCCATGGTGCTAGCAAGCACAAATTGTCTGGGATGAAGGATAAAGGAACCATCGGCAGCCACAGGAACTAATTTAGTTATTTCGTGTTCTTCTTTAACATCAATGTGGGTGATATGACTTTTAAACACGCGGAATTTATCAAATAACCTTAAGTCGTAAGCGGCTGATTGTAATTGGGATTCATCGTATGGGTCAATGATGATGCTCCCCTCCTCAATGCGTTTTTTGATATCTCTATCTGCTAAAAACATATCACTCCCTTCCCTTTGTTTGTGGTCATTTGATTATACGATATGGTTTTATGCATAATACAATGCGAGTGAACTTGATGTACTAATTTTGTGCTACGATGAGTTTATGTTTAAGACCTATGATCGAGCGATAGAGAAAATACTTTCTGAGAAACAAAAAGAGACTGATTGGAAAAAGATTTTAAAGCATCACAAGCGAATGATAGCGCGAATTCAGCATGAGAGATTAATTCATTTGTTAGTAACGGTATTTGTGGGGATTTGTTTGGTGTTGTGTTTTTTGGCATCCATTAGCGTGTTGAGTCCGTTGTTAAGTCTGTTAGATGCCGCGTTATTAATCTTGTTCGTGGCTTATATTTTCCACTATCGTTTTTTGGAAAACACCACCCAAAAATGGTACAAGCTAGAAGATGAGATTTTAAAGAATCTTTAACCCAGAGTGTCTAGGTTCATTTCGGAGAGTTTATTATAGGTCTAATTTGTGGTACAATTCGATGTCAAATTTGATTGGACGATATGGAAAAAGAATTTTTTAATAAACGTTCACCTGTGTCTCAACCGATTGAGGATTTGAGACCAGTAGAATCTGAAGTTGATGCCAAACTTTTTACTGTAGCTACTCAACAAGCAATAGGTAAGCTTCCGGAACGACTTCAGTTTATAGTTAGTGAGAAATTTTGGAGTGATAAAACCTTCGAAGAGATTTCTAGAAACCTTGATGTAACTCGAGAACGAACTAGACAATTACAGATAAAAGCGATAAAAAAACTAAAAAATCCATTGATGGAATTTGCTACACCTGATCAAATCAAACTGGATAAAATGAGGAAAGAGAAAGAGTTAATCGAAAAAAATGTTTTTCGAGAAGATGTTCAACTTCCGGTACCAAAAACTGTAGCCGAGAAGACATACTTAAAAGGCTCTTTATCCTCTCGTGATTTTCACAACTTTATTTTTACTGAATTAACTCACCAAACAGATGATCTTCCAGGTTTAAAACAGTTTCCTAATCATTTTTCTTGTCACCGAGCTTGGTCTAATGCGGCTCGTCAGTTAAAAACGAGACCTAATGGCCAATCACAGTATTTTTTTACTGGGGGAAATAGGGACAACTGGTTTATGATTGGCGCACTCATGCACCAAAAAAAATCAACAGATTTTGAATCAAGTAGACAAAGTTGGAAAACAGAGACTGAAAAAAGAGGCTTATTCCCAATAATTGGGAAAGTAACCACCGAACCAGTTAAACAGACTTCAACCTCAGCAAGCAATAAACCATTTGTGCCATTAGAGTCTATTTATCAGTTTTTGACGGATGAGAGAGAATTATCGTTTCTATTAACTCGAGTTAGTGAGCGCACTTATTGGATATTTAGGACAAAAGATTCAAAAAATATTGAGGGTGAAGCGAGTAAAGAAGGTTTTGATGAATTCAGAAAATATTGGTATGGAGTGTTAAAAAATAAGAAAGCTTTTACAATGTCAGGACTTTTTATGCCTGAAGCTGATTCCTACAACAGAAAGGTTGGATTACAAATCTGTAACAAACACAATCTGTTAGTTTATCAAGCGAATGAAGGTACTCTTTACGGTGGCGCTTATTTTCATAGAATAAGTTAAGGGTTTTTTGTTACACTAAATGGGATGAAAGCAGATACACAAAGAAAATCCTTGTCGCTTTATTTCGTGCTAGCCATTGTGATTTCTTGGCTGTCTGCGCTACTTGCAGAGCAATTTGATTTGCCGTTAACAACTGAGCGGGCACAAAGTGTTGGTCCGTTTATTTATGTAGCCATGCTGACTGGACCGTTTATTGGAGGTTTACTCTCAATCGGGTTAATGTATGGCAAAAAGGGATTTAAGGATTTACTGAGGAAATTAACTGCTTGGAAAGTGAGTTGGCGTTGGTATCTGATAGTTTTACTTGCGACGCCCTTATTAGGGTTGATAGTGTTACTAGGATTATCACTTTATTCGGCTGATTTTATACCAGCGATTTTTACGGCAGAAAATAAATTGGCTTTGGTCATGCAAGGAATTATGACCGGAGTTTTTGTGGGCTTATTTGAAGAAATAGGTTGGACTGGGTTTGCTATTCCGCAATTATTAAAACGGGGAGCAAGTGTTTTTAAAACGGGATTAATTGTGGGACTAATTTGGGGCTCATGGCACTTTATTCCCTTTTGGGAAGTTGATAGCTTTCAAGCTTTAGCTCCGTTTTTATTACTTATGGCACGATTATTTACCTGGTTGATACCGTTTCGGATTTTGATAACTTTTGTTTATAGTCAAACTAAAAGCTTGCTGATCGTTATTTTGATGCACACCAGTTTAGTGTTTACTACATTGGCTTTGCCGTCGATGTCTTTAACCGGATCTCATTTGATTATTTGGATTTTGTTTTGGACTGTTGTACTTTGGGGAATGGTGGGAGTGGTCAATGGGAAGAAGTTGAGAAACTAACTTTGGGATTTGTTTAAATAAATTTATAGGTTCCATTCATTTTTCAAAAGACTATATGCTATGTGATCAATATAATTTCCGTGAAGTAAGCCGGATTCTCTTTTTGTTCCTTCATACTTAAATCCGAGTCTTTTTATTAAGTTTTTGCTTCTTTCATTTTGGGTAATGTGATAGATCTCTATTCTGTGTAATTTTAAGTCATTAAAAGCATAGTCTATTAACAAACTGCATGCCTCAAACATAATTCCCTTACCTACAGAGTTTTTATCCAACCAGTAACCTATTTCAGCGTTTAGATTTTCTGAATCAATGTGATCTAAGTTTATAACCCCAGACAAGTTGTTATTTTTCCATATTCCAAGATATATTCCTTTCCCCTTTTTATATTTTTCGTTTTCTTCTCTATTGTAGTC
>QKAA01000046.1 GCA_003247275.1 bacterium
TTGAATGGTGATTTGAAGTTCAGAAACGACTCCTTTAAGGAGGGTATGGAAAGATAGGGTTGAACGAAGTAGCTCGCCAAGCCTTTCTAAGAGTATCTCTGACGAATATGGTTGGCGGAAAAAGAGTTTTTTTGTAACGATGCTAACGCCGTGTTTTAGAAGATTGTAGGTATATACGAGTAGTAGAGAGATAAAAATGGATGAGGGAACTTGTAAATTTTCAGGCAAATACATGGTGAGGGCAAATAGTGAAAGTGCATAGGTAACAGTAATAATGAGTGTGACAATGGTGAAGGTGGTGGCACGAAAGACTAGAAAATTTATGTCTAACAGACGATGTTTAACAATGGCATAGCTTAGGAAACTAACCAAAATGAGACTATATGCTGGGCCATATGCAACGAGATTTGTTTCATGAAATAAAATTACCGCTAAAAACGAGGTGAGTGTGGCAAGGGTAAAGGTGGCAATGATGCCGAGAACCAAATACTTCATTTGGTTGCGAGCATTTCCAGTGATTTTTTTTTGTTTTTTTATCAAGATGATGATTGTGAATGCTAAATAAACTAGGGTATGAGCGGCGTAAAGTGGCATTCCAGGTCCTGGATTAGGATTGATGGTTGGAGTGACACTTACTGAAGTAAATAGGAAGGGAGAAAGCGAAAGGGCGACGATAGCCGTCATTTCAGCAATGATTATAAAAAGGTTTCGTTTTGAAATCATGTTTTTTGTATATGGATAGTTGATTGCTAAGAGGTAGATTGTGGGGAACATGACACCAGTGATTGCCATAACGATACGAATCCATAGGAGTGTTTCTTGAGGATTTCTACCATGAAAAGAAAAATAGTTGGTAATACTCCAGAGAGAGAGAACTAAAGTGAGAGTAAAAATAGTTTTGTGAGTGCTGCTGTTGGGATTTTTATGAAGAACAACGGCTCCAAGTATGAGGTTAACGATGACGGTGACAATTGATAGTATGAAGGGCAGATTAATTACCATACTTGTTTAGGATAGGGTTTTCTAAAGGCAATTTCAAGATAGAGAGAAGAGGGATCTAGCGATAGTGCTGATGTTTTGTTGGTCTATGCTTGAATATGGCATGAGAGTTTCTGGGAGATTAAGGTTGGTGTAATTTTTGCTTTCAATTTTGCCGTCTTGAAGGTACTTCAAGAGAAGTAGGGTGGTCATTGCTCCGGATTCTCTTGCGGATGAGGGAATTTGAGACCAAAAGTTTATGAGACCAAGTCTGATAGCTACAAATTCAGCAACGTGTTCGTGGGGAAAATGACTTTCAACCATGTGATACACGGCGCTTAAGCCCGCTTCTTGGTGATCAAGAAGAAAATTGATGGCGTTGGGATCTTCAAATATAGGTTGGTTAAAGAGGGGATTTGCGGCTCCTTGTTCAACGGAAACATATGGATTAATGCCTACGTCTGTGGGCATAAAAAGAGGAGTATTGGGGTGATATGTGCGTAGGTATTGACGAAGTTTGATTTTGATGGCGACAGAATCGATTGCCTCTATAATGACTTCGTTTCCATTAATAACTTCGTCGAAAGCAATATCTTGAGGAGTTTGTTTATCTTCAGCTGTGGGGACGATTCTGCCGGCGATAGCTTTATAGTTACCAAATGGATTTCTGGCATATTGTTGTTCTAATACTGTTTTAATTTTTGATTGACCGTTATGAATAATGTTGCCAATGGGCATCCGAGGTTGGTTTGATGGTTCTAGGAAGCCGTCATCGATAAGGGTGCTGTTTTCAGCTCCAGCACTTACAAGCTGGTCAAGTGTTGAAGCTCCAACACTGGCTCCAATAGAAAGGATTGGTTGATCTTTAAGCTTGTTTAGCGTGTTAAAGGGAACGATTCCTAAAAATCTTGAGTGGGTGAGAAATTGATGAACTTCTTTTGTGACGTATTCATACGTATGTTTTGAAGTGGGGGTGTGAACGTAAACCTTTTCTATTGGATCAAGTTGCTTGGCTTTGGTAGATAGGGTGGCAATATCAGTTAGTAGAGGATGCATCATTGCAGCGAAATTGTTTTGACTTACACCATGATCCTCAGGATTAATTCTTGTAAGACATAAGGTGGCTAACTCATTGACAGATTGAGGAATAAATGAGAGTTGATGAATAAGGTCTGTTGCTTCTTTTTTTGCTGTTAGGTATGGTTCTTGAGAATAAAAGTCGCTGTTTGTTTCGGCGTTGTTAAGTCTATTTGTTTCGTGAGATTGGATAATGATCGGCTGGAATTCAGAATTCATTCTGTTTGACTAAAGAGCTTATTGCTCGCAATTAGATAATGAAGTGTAGTATATATAATTTTGGATTGGTATTCCAGTATTTTGGAAACATTTCTCTTAATTGATTAACATATTGATTCTCGGCAATTGGAGCATGTGTTGGAGTGAGGGAAACGAGGTTCGTTTGTAAAACAAACTCTTTTATTTTATCTGCTAAAACTATTAACGTTTGATCTGATTGGTTAACTTTGTTATATGCGCGGAATAGGGTTTGAAGAATGTTTAATTTTTGACCACTTTCAGCGTTGGGGTGAGCAGTAAATTCTGATAGATAGGAGATGTTTTTGTGTTGCTGCCATTCTGGCCATTCAAATAAATGTCCTGCTTCGGGAAGTTGATGGGGCAGATTTGCAGTTTCAATACTGAAGAAGCCCCCTATATGATTAAAGTGATTAAGAGTGTCTTGATGTGGAAGGAGATTTTTGGGTGTGGGTTTTTGAGGTTTTTCCCCATTTAGGTGGTAGAGGAGATATGTATTTTCTGGTTTCTGTTCGGGTAACCCTTGGAAAACAGGAACATTAATTGGCTGGGAGTCTTTTGTATAAATTGCATAAACGAGTCGGCGTAATTCATGTAAGTTGTGTTGATTAAATTCAGTTTCAGTAATGTGGCTTATGTTGGGGGGGAGTGAATTTTCTTTGTGTAATTCGTAGGAATTTATTATGTTTTCAGGTGTGGTGGTCATGCGTCGATACTCTATGTATTAATTGATAAATCTGGACGTTTTTAATAGATGATTTATTGTGTTTTTTTAGTGGGGAGGTTGCAATACTAGGAATGCGTGGGAGCAAATTGATATAATACCTGAATGAAAAAACGACTTTGTTTATTATTGGTTTTAGTATTGTTGTCGTTTGCGTCAGTTTCGGCCTGTTTTGCTCAGACAGAATCGACTTCATCGGCTGAGGCCACGATTTCGGCAGAGTTACTAGCAACTCAGAGCGCTGTGGCGACACCGGCGGCGATTAAGTTAGCGCCGAAAGAAGACGTGACGCAACCAACGGTGGAGGTTAAAGGTAGATTAGAGCGCTACTTAGA
This sequence comes from bacterium, assembly GCA_003247275.1. Taxonomy (GTDB): domain Bacteria; phylum Patescibacteriota; class Microgenomatia; order UBA1400; family RBG-16-45-19; genus SZUA-360. The sequence goes on from QKAA01000046.1 coordinate 3,352, forward strand.
TGAACAAACATTGGGGCCGGTTGGACCAACTAATGTATTGCGGTATGCGATTCGTTCGGCAGTACGCAGAGGGGTGCCGCCCAATACGATTGTGTTGGTACTATTATTTCCAGTGATTGCGGCAATTATCGCTTCAGCTCGACATTTAATTGGATTACGTGGTTTTGGTATTTATATTCCAGCAGTGTTGTCAGTAGCGTTTGTGGCAACGGGAATGGTAGCGGGAATTGCGCTATTTGCGGTGATTTTGTTGATTGGGATGTATGGGATGCGGCTCTTGAGACACTTGCGGATGCAGTATTTACCGCGAATGGCGTTGTTGTTGTGGGTAGTGAGTTTGGGAGTTTTAGCAACTATTTTAGTGGGTCCAAAATTAGGGATTGAGGCGTTAACGTCAATTAATATTTTTCCTATCTTAATTTTGATGCTCCTATCAGAGAATTTTAATGAGGTGCAAATGGGGAAGAGCCGTCGTGAGGCAATGGAATTAACCATTGAAACGTTGATTTTGGCGCTGCTATCGGCACTGTTGTTGTCGCTTGATTTTGTGCAGAAATTCGCTCTACTTAATCCAGAAATTTTGTTGATTGGGGTAGCGGGAGTGAATATTTTGGTGGGGAAATACGTGGGCTTGAGACTAACGGAATATTTAAAGTTTAAAGATTTGGTGGATTAACGCGGGGTTGTCATGGCAACGAAACTACGACACATCTTGGGCTTAAATGCTCGAAGCATTGAGTATTTGCGATATAACGATGCGCGGCCTCGTCGGATTGCTGATTCAAAATTGTTGACGAAATCAACCTGTAAGAAGGCGGGATTGTCGACGCCGCGGTTGTATACGGTGATTCGGCGGGAAGAAGATTTGGCCAAGTTTGATTTCACTAAAATTACTGACAGTTTTGTGGTTAAGCCAAATCGGGGTATGGGCGGAAAAGGAATTATCGTGGTGGAGAAGAGGGGAAGAAAGAAAGGAACTTGGGTGACGAGTGAGGGACAAAAGATTACTAATGATGACATTTGTTTGCATATTGGAGATATTTTAGAAGGTCGATTTTCAATGAACGATTTACCGGATATCGCTTACATCGAAGAGCGGGTGCGAATTCATCCAGCTTTTGAGAAATTAGCTTATCGAGGCACACCAGATATTGGAGTGTTGGTGTTTAACAGAATTCCGGTAATGGCTTTTTTGCGCTTGCCCACTAAAGAATCGGGTGGTCGGGCTAACATGTTTCAGGGAGCAATCGCTTGCGGGATTGATATGGCAACGGGGATTACCACCTATGCGTATCAAAAGCATGATTACATTACCAATTTTCCGGACACGAAAGAGAGTTTGAGTGGGATTCATATTCCTAATTGGACAGCAGTATTGAAGTTGGCGATTGAAGCGGCTGATGCAGCGGGTTTGGGATATATGCGAGCGGATATTGTGTTGCAACCTTCGATTAAACATCCGGGCAAGACAATTCCTAAAATTTTGGAACTGAACGCACAGCCGGGTTTGAAAATTCAGTTGTGTAATCGGGATGGACTGCGTCGTCGGCTGGAGCGAGTCGAGGGTTTAGAAGTGGATACTCCGGAGAAGGGAATTCGGATTGCTCAAGAATTATTTGCAGACAGAAAGGTGGTTGGTGTGGGAGCAAAATTGGTTAAAATTGGGGTGTTTGAGGAAGTGGAATTATTGGATTACGAAGGGAACGAAACTACAATTAAAGCGAAGGTGGATACGGGAGCGGATAGAACAAGTATTGATAAAAGTTTGGCTGAAAAGATGGGGTTGTTGGTACCAGAAAATGTTTTATATAGCGTTAAAGTGGACAATGCTTTAGGCAAGCAACAAGAGCGGAAGGTGGTAGGAGTTACCTACGTGCTAGCGGGGAGAACAATTAAAAGTACGGCAAGTGTGACGGATCGAAGTCATTTAAAGCGACCAATGTTGGTGGGACGGCGAGATTTAAAGGGTTTTGTGATTGGGTTTGATTAAGTTTTTTTCGGAGAAGAAAGATGAATAAACGTGTGGCGATAGGATTATCGGGGGGAGTTGACTCATCGGTGGCCGCGGCGTTGTTGGTGGATCAGGGTTATGAGGTGATGGGAGTATATATTACCTGTTGGGATGGACCAGGATGTCGATCCGAAGAAGATAGGCAGGATGCTTTGGATATAGCTCTGCAGTTGTCGGTTCCCTTTGTACATTTGGATTTTAAGTCAGCATATAAAGAAAAAGTATTTGAATACATGATGTCCGAGTATGAGGCAGGAAGAACACCGAATCCGGATGTAATGTGTAATCGAGAAATTAAGTTTGGTTTGTTTTATGAATGGGCAATGAAGCAAGGATTTGATTTTGTGGCAACGGGGCATTATGCGCAGACTGATGGCAAACGACTGTTGTGTGGGGTAGATGAGACAAAAGATCAAAGTTATTTTTTGTATCAATTGCGGCAAGAGCAGCTTGGGCATATTTTGTATCCAGTGGGAAGCATGATGAAAAAAGCGGTGAGAAAAGAGGCAGAGAAGAGGGGTTTACTAACAGCTGAAAAACCAGATTCTCAGGGAGTTTGTTTTATTGGAGATGTAAGTGTGTCGGATTTTTTGGAAGAGCGAATTGAGAAGAAACAGGGAAGAATATTACTTAATGACGTGGAAGTGGGGACGCATAAAGGGGTGTGGTTTTATACCATTGGTCAGAGGATTAAGGTGAGTGAGGTTAAGGGGTTGAAACAACTGGGTTTTGACACAACGCAATTACCCCATTTTTATGTGATCGGGAAAGATTTAAAGAAGAATGTGTTGTTTGTGGGCACCAGAGAAATGGGCTATCAGAAAGAGTTAAGGGTTGAGTCAGCTCATTGGATTAATGAGCAAACTTTAGAATTTGTTAGGATTCGCCATGGAGGAGAGATGATCAAAATTTCAAAAGTCAAAACTCAAAAGTCAATACTTTTGATTACTTTAGAGAAGCCAGTGTGGGGAGTAGCGGCAGGACAATCGGCAGTGTTTTATCGAGGGGATGAGTGCTTAGGTGGGGGAATTTTGGCGTAGCATTTCAAATGCTCATCGGGTAGAGTGGGAGGATGAATCGCAAGTTTGTAGCTGTGGCTGTTAGCGGGGGAATGGTGTTGGCAATTACATTTGGTTTACAAAGACAAGAGGTTGTCCAATCTGAGTTGACGATTGCTTCACTTAATCTTGATGAGTATGTGGGGGAGCAAACGCCGGTGCCAGAGTTTTTGTTATTGCAACAGGCGGTAGAACTAGCTCATAAACATGGTTTCGAGGGAAATTTTTCAACGATTTTGCCAATCAACTTGACTGATTTTGATGTAGAGACGATGGTGAATGAAAAAGAGGTTGCTGATAGAGGAGTGGTAATTCCTGAGAAGCTGGCTGAAGTTTATTTTGATGATCAGGTGCAAGCTGAGATGGAACAGTTGATTATGCAAAAAAGAGCAGCGTTTTTGGAGATAGCGATGGAAAAGGGGGTGTCGGAGCGTTATCTTGAAGAAATAGAAAAGACAACCTTACCAGCTGAGCGAATTCATTATTATCCAGAGCGGAACTATCCATTGCCTTTAATGACCAATGTGCACACGTTAGAACAAGAGGGGGTGATCGATTATCGAAAACTACAGTTGGATGTGTATGCCAGCAACATTTATAAGATAGCGTTGGAGTTAGAGGAATCAGGTTTGTTTGGTGATGACCCGTATCAATTGCGAGATGTAGCTACAGATTATGTGGTGTTTCATGAAATGACTCATGTATTGCAGCATGCTTATCATGAGGTGCGCACCCCGCCATTGGCGGCCAATGCGTCTCGGCCTTGGTTATATAGCGACAAAACAATTGTGGAGATAGGTGGTTCAGATTCTAGTTTGTGGGGGAGAGCTTCAGACCCATTAATGACGGCGGTAAATATGATGGAGATGGCTCAAGAAAGTCAGGCAGAAACGATCGCGGTGCTATTGACGGCGGAGGAGCAGGGTTTAACAGCGGAGCAGACTTCTTTGTTGTGGATTAATCATTTTGGGAGACTCAAGGAGGCCGCTAACAGAATTAATCAAGCTTTTGTTGAGATGAATACGTGGTATCCAGAGTTATCAATGGGGGTATTTGTTCATCAATTGGGGCATTTGTTTGAGATAGAAAGTGGCTTATCTTTGGAGCAGAATCAGATGCTCAAATCATTGTGGCAACAACTGGATGGGAAAGTGGCTATGCATATGGGATATATGAATCCATTACCGCCAGAGCAGGTAGGGGTGTTTTGGCAATTTTTTGGTGAATAGGTCTTTTTGGTGGATTTCCTTGGTAAATTTGATACAATACAGCCCATAATTATGAGATAAGGAAGTTTTTGGCATGGATAGGATGTGTCGGCGAACCTTATTGCTGTTGATTGGGTGTGGGTTGATAATTCCTCAAAGAGTTTTGGCGGATGAAGGTTATGTGCCTTCGTATAGCGCTACTCCGAGTGCGGCTGAAGTTTTGGCGGCAACAACGGAAGCAACAAAAGCGGCAGAAGTGGTTGAGGAAGATATCGCTACTGGATGGAGTAATCCGTTAGTGCCTCATCGATCTTGGTGTACCTTAACCAGTTTGGTGGAGGAGGAGCGATTAATCGCTTCGGTTGCGGGAACAATTCGAGTGGAGGGGACAGATAATAAAGGGGGGATTAAGGGTTATCGATTAGAACTTAGTGACCAAACGTATGAAAACCAGACGGGAGAATTTGAGGTGATGGTAGCAACTCCGGGAGCTTATATCGCTAAAGGATATGTTTTGGACACCAAGGATAAGTGGGTCGGAGGAGCGGATAAGTGTGAGTATGAACTCAAAGTGGTACCAGGAACCTTGGTGGAACAACCAGATACAGGAGTGCCAACTTGGTGGTGGGGAATGATGTTATTCGGTTTGTTGTCGGTAGGATTAACAAAAGGACAACAGAGATGGTTGCGCAAATAAACAACAACGAAACGGTGGTGTGGCAGAGAGCTTATGATAAGCGACAGATGTCAAAAACTGCTGGTGTAAAGAAGCGACGATTTCACTGGCAATGGTTGGTAGTTATTTTATGTTTGTTTATGGGATTGTCGGTGTACATGCCGGTCATGTATCAAGAATTTCGATTTCAAGCGCGAATGACAGCAGTTTCATTGCGATCAGCTTATCCTAATGGAATTGCAGGTTTCATTATTCCAGATTTAGGCAGCACCTTTGCTTCTCAAGAATCAAGGGAATTTCGATTATCGATTCCAAAGTTGCAGTTGTCGGAGGTGGTAACGGAAAATGTGGATCCGACAAATAAACCGGTATATATGGCAGCGTTGCAGAGTGGAGTAGCGCATGCGGCGGGCACCATGTTGCCGGGAGAGCAGGGAATGGGCTACTATTTTGGACATTCATCTGGACTACCAATTTGGGGTTTGAGGACTGTGCCATTTGCCATGCTTTATCGGTTAGAAGAGGGCGATGAGATTACTTTATCTCGAGATGGGGAAACATATTACTATCAAGTGACAGGAAAAACTGTGGTTGAGCCAGATGATGTTGAGGCGTTATTAGCAGCTCCGGATCGAGAAGTGGTAGTGTTGCAGACTTGTTGGCCAATCGGAACTGATTGGAAACGATTATTGGTTTTAGCTGATCGAATAGACACGCCAATTTATGCATTTTCAGGTGTTGACAGGTAAGTGGGGTTTGGTAAGATACAGTCTGCCATGAGAAGAACGATGTAAAGCTCAGTAAACGGCGGTTTGATTAAACCTTTCCCGTTTTTGAGCGGGATTTTTTGTCTTGTGGAGTTTGCTCTTTAACAGAATACATTTGTTTTCCGTAAATTTTTTTGAAATAACCTTAACGTTGTAAATTAAGTAAATTGAGCCAAAACAAACGATCGTGTACATCTTATCAATGTTTCATTGAGGCCTGAGATGTGATAGGAAGTTCATCTTGTATAAGATGATTTCCATTTTTTTGAGAGTTTGATCCTGGCTCAGGATGAACGCTGGCGGTGTGCCTTAAGCATGCAAGTCGAACGGGACTGTAGCAATACAGTCCAGTGGCGGACGGGTGAGTAATACGCAGGAATCTACCTTAAAGTGGGGAATAGCCGGCCGAAAGGCCGGATAATACCGCATGTGATCGCAAGATCAAAGGCCTTAACCGGCCGCTTTAAGAGGAGCCTGCGCCCTATCAGCTAGTTGGTGAGGTAAAAGCTTACCAAGGCGATGACGGGTAGGGGGTGTGAGAGCATGACCCCCCACAAGGTCACTGAGACACGGGACCTACACCTACGGGTGGCAGCAACTGGGAATATTGCGCAATGGACGAAAGTCTGACGCAGCGACACCGCGTGTGGGATGAAGTATTTCGGTATGTAAACCACTGTGGCGAGGGAGAAAGATCTGATAGTACCTCGCTAGAAAGCATCTGCTAACTACGTGCCAGAAGCCTCGGCAATGCGTGGGATGCAAGCGTTATCCGGATTTACTGGGCGTAAAGGGTTTCGCAGGCGGACTGTTAAGTCTGGTCTTAAATACTGGGGCTCAACCCCAGCTACAGGATTGGATACTGGCAGTCTTGAGGATACCAGGGGGAACTGGAATACTCGGTGGAGGGGTGAAATCCGTTGATATCGAGTAGAACGCCAATGGCGAAGGCAGGTTCCTGGGGTATTCCTGACGCTCAGGTACGAAAGCTAGGGTAGCAAACGGGATTAGAGACCCCGGTAGTCCTAGCCGTAAACGATGAATACTAGCTGCTTTCTTTTAGAGGGTGGCGTAAGCTAACGCGTTAAGTATTCCGCCTGGGTAGTACGGCCGCAAGGTTAAAACTCAAAGGAATTGACGGGGGAGCGCACAACCAGTGGAGCATGTGGTTTAATTCGATACGAAGCGTAAGACCTCACCTGGGCTTGACATGTACTTGCAAGTCCGATGAAAGTCGGATTCTTTCGAAGGTAGTACACAGTTGCTGCATGGCTGTCGTCAGCTCGTGTCGTGAGACGTCCGCTTAAGTGCGGTAACGAGCGCAACCCCTGCCGTGTGTTACATATTCACACGGGACTGCCTTACAGCAAGTAGGGAGGAAGGAGGGGACGACGTCAAGTCAGCATGGCACTTACGCCCAGGGCCACACACATCCTACAATGGCAAGTAATAGCAGGTCGCGACAGGGTAACCTTGAGCCAATCCTCAAACCTTGCCTCAGTTCAGATTGAGGGCTGCAATTCGCCCTCATGAAGTTGGAATTGGTAGTAATCGCAGGTCAGCAGACTGCGGTGAATACGTTCTCGCTCCTTGTACACACTGCCCGTCAAGCCAGCAAAGTCGGCAGATCCCGAAGCGGGAGTCCCTAACCCTTGTGGAAGGGCCCTTCTAAGGATAGGTCGGCGATGAGGACTAAGTCGTAACAAGGTATCCGTTCTGGAAGGAGCGGATGGATCACCTCCTTTCTAAGGAGATTTAAGCATCTGGAGTCACGACCAGATATAGCTTTTCCCAAGTAATTGGGAAGAATTTCAAACTCAATTTGGAATTTCAAATCTTCCTATCACATCTCAGGTTTTATAACCGGAAAACAAATGTATTCTGAATGAGAACAAACACTCTTAACCTCGCTAACTGCGGGGTTTTTTGTTTTTAGCGATGTTGTAGGATGGGAGCATGATTAAACAATCAATACAACGAGTAATGGGGATTGATCCAGGAACGGGGAGAATGGGATGGAGTATTGTGGAAGGCAATCGATCGAAGCAGCAGTTAGTGGCTTGCGGCTGTATTGAAATTCCTTTGCGAGAGCGGCATTCACAACGCTTATTTGAGATTTTTGAGGAGTTGGAGAAATTAATTGAGGAATATAAACCAGAGGTAGCAGCGGTAGAGGATTTGTTTTTCTTTAAGAATGCAAAGACAGTGATTAAAGTGGCCGAAGCTCGGGGAATGGTAATGACATTGATGGAAATGAAGGGTTTGCATGTATTTGATTACACACCGCTACAGGTGAAACAAACGATTACTGGGTATGGACGGGCAGATAAGAAACAGGTGGAGATGATGGTGAAATCGATGTTGAAAATAAAAGGGTCGATAAAGCCAGACGATGCAGCAGACGCAGTGGCGGTGGGATTAACTCACTTAATTTTTAACCAGGTGTTACGAGGTAAGTAAGTTTCTTAGTAAAAACCAAATATCCAAGCGTACGACTTGGATATTTAGCGTGGTTTATGAAGTTTCTTACTTCAATATGCTGACGATAATCGATTAATAATTTGCTTTAATAACCAAAGCAAGTTTGAGCTCCGATTCCTTCGCCAACACCCATCATCGACTAAGACTTTTAGTCTTAGTCTATCTTCATTGGACATAAAATTTGAATAAAAGTCAAGTGGAAACGTAGGAGTTTGGTGTTTTTAGATACCGAGGGCGAGGAGGGTGGTACCAATAATAATGTGACTGACGGTGGAGGGAATAATGGAGTGGTATTTAAGGGTGAGATGATTCCACCAAAGGCCGAGGACAAAGGTGCCAAGTAACATCAGAGGGCTGTTAAAGGGGAGGTGAACCAGGCTAAAAAGAAAGGCATTTAAGATGATGACGGTAGTTTTATGTTTGAGAGAGGATTGAGAGTGAAAGAGGTAAAACCAGCGGAAGAGCAATTCTTGAAGGGGCACAGAAAAGAGCGGATAAGAGATAAGAGAAACGATTTTTAGTTGGGGATTATTTAGTACTAGTTGAACCATGCCATGAATAAGTTGGGGAGAGGTTTGATAGAGGATAAAAAGGAGAAAACTAATAATGATGGAGATAACGATGGTAAGAATGCTTATTGATCGGGAGGGACAGGTGAGGACTGATTTTAGGGGAGGAAAATGAAAGTAGCGGCGACGAGCGATGATGTAAGTGCCAATAAGAATGCCGACGAGATGACGGAGGGTATAGACAGCAGGAAAAAGACTCATACTGATAATGGGTAAACAGACGAGGAGTAGAGTTTCGAGGAAGAAGCGGAGCATTATTTTTTCTTGTCGATTTTATCTAGGCCAAGGCCTTTGACACCATAATAAACAACCAGAGCAATAACGACGAAGTTGATAAGGTTGGCAAGAAAGCTGCCATAGAGAATCTCGACGGGGCCAATTTTAAGGGTGGCACTTCCCAGGTCGCCAGCGGCGCCGAGAATGATGCTTAAGATTGGATTGATGAGGTCGTTAACGACAGATTTAACTAGGTTGCTGACGGCTCCACCCAAAATAAAACCAACGGCTAAACCAATGACTCCTTGTTCGCGAATGAAATTAACAAAGCCCTTCATACTGTTTCTCCTTTTTATATGCTTAATGCCCATTACTAGTGGATTAATCGTAACATGACAAAACAAATGAGATGGAGCGAAAGAAGTTATTCAGATTTGGTAAAACGAATACCACCAAGAATAAACAGAATACCTAAGCCTAGAGTGATGAGAGTAGTTTCAAAGCTGCCGGAAACGGGAGTGTCGGAAGTGTCCATGTAGGTGGTAGTGCGGGCGGCAGGAGTAGCAGTGGGAGTGGCACTGACGGAGGCGGAATCACTACTATCAAGCTCTTCATCATAGAGGCCAAGTACGTCTGGGAGAGGAGAGGCGCTGACGGTAGCTTCTTCGGCAAAAACTGGAGTAGCAACTGCCAACAACAACACTAAGCTTGCAAGAAGCGATTTCATATGTACTCATGGTAACAAACTGAAAGAAAATATAGAATAGATAATATAGTAGGAAGCATGAGGATAATTTATGATTGGATACTTACAGGGGAAAGTTGCTGCAGAAAAGAGAGATGAAATTTGGCTAAATGTGATGGGAGTGGGGTATCGGGTTAAAATTCAACATTCAAAGGTTAGAGTTCAGCATGGGGATGAGGTGGAACTGTTTATTCATACGGCGGTCAGAGAAGATGCGATTACTTTGTATGGGTTTACTACCATGGAGGAATTGAGCTTATTTGAGATGTTAATCGAGGTGTCAGGTGTGGGGCCGAAAACGGCGATGGAAATTGTGGGAGCGGCC
>QKAA01000050.1 GCA_003247275.1 bacterium
CAGATAAACGCCTCCGGAAACGGGGGCGTTTTAGTGGGTCGGGAAGTAGGAGATTTCGAGGTGGACATGGTAAAATACCTGAGTATAAATAACCAATTAGTCTATGAATTAGGATTATTGATATGAAAGGCGATCCAATGGCCAAACAACGCATGATTGTGACTGATGACCAATTGCTAGTCGATATGGAATTTATTTTTAATGCCATTCGAGAAGAAAATGGGGATTGGGAAAAAGTCGAAGAAGAAATGAAAGAATATTTAGCCACCGTTCAAGCAATGACGGGCGAGCAATAGTTAGGAGTTTTTATGATGATAGGAGAGATACCCATGCCAAATGAAGTTCAACAATTACTACCTGAGGTTGAAAAATTTGCTGAGGCGGCTCGAGTTATGAACCGTGACGGCGTAGTTTGTGGTGACGGAGGTGTAGTTGGAGTATTGGAAAAAACAAATGGTGGAAAAGTTGAAGTTGCGGGTAGAGCTGGCGATTTGGGTCAGGATTTGGCCACAATTCCAGCAATTATGGCGTACAACCAAAAACATGATGTTGGATATAACGTGGAAGAATTGACGGGCGATGTGGTTGGCGCTTATGTGGAGACTCATGGTCAGTTTCAGTTCCATACATCTGACCATGTTCATTTCCCAGATAAAATAACAGATTGTGGTGATATGCACGGCAAAATGTCGGATGAAAACTATGGACTTGATGGGTCACAAGTAAAAAAAGTAATTGAGCAGGTGCAGGGATTAGCAAAAGCTGATGAAAGTGGTGAAGTAGAAGAGACTACTTTGGGGGGTAGAGATCATCAAGAAAAGGGAGTTTTGGTGGTTACAGGCAAAACTCATAGCTTGGTGCATTGGGTTCAGGATGGAGAGGGCGAAGGAATGTGGTTTGTGTTAGATCCTGAGAGAGCTAAAACTCGACGTCAAGCAGTTTTGGAACATATGGGCTATTCATCTGAGGCAGTTGAAGAAATTTTAGCTATAAAAGCTGGTCACGATCAAGTTACTAATATGCGTTTAGCTAAGGGTAAGCATGTTTTTGGAGTGAATGTGGACACTGAGAACCCAGAAGTAAGCTTCATGGGAACTGTTCAGGCAGATGGGTCCATTAAATAATTGATTTGTATTGAATAATTCCGCCCTCGATGATTTTTTCTCGGGGGCTTTTTGGTTTAACAAAGTTGTTGGTATGGATCTCTGGTAATGCGTCAATATTGGGGAAAGAGTGTGGTAGAGTGGAGGCATGGCAAAAGTTACTTCTCTTTACCGTTGTCAGTCTTGTGGGGCGACGAGTCCAAAATGGACGGGTCAATGCGTCCAGTGCAAGGCGTGGAATACGATGGTGGAGGAAGTAAAAACTGAAGTCAGGGGTAACAAGCGGGGAACAAGGGCTACGCAAGGTGGGAGTCGAGTGGTTAAGTTGTCTGAGGTAAGTCGGGACGTCAAAAATGAGGTCAGAGTGACCACAGGATCAGATGAATTAAATCGAGTTTTGGGTGGAGGAATGGTATCAGGAAGCGTGGTGTTGGTGGCGGGTGAGCCTGGGGTGGGAAAGAGTACCTTGCTAACTCAGCTGGCGATTCATGTGGGGAGCAAAACAAGCTCGGTGCTGTATGTGTGTGGAGAGGAAAGTGTAGAGCAGATAAAGTTGCGGGTGGAGCGGCTCACTCGAGGTAAAAAAGAGGAAGCAGCGCTAAAAAATGAGGCAGAGAATTTGTACTTTTTGCCCGAGTTGAATGTGGATCAGATCGTGATGGAGGCGGAAGCGCTGAAACCAACGTTTATGGTAGTGGACTCAATCCAGACATTGTCGACAGGGGATTTGACAGGCATGGCAGGATCAGTGGGTCAGGTGCGAGAGTCGGCGCTACGACTGATAGAACTGGCGAAACGAGAGAACATTACCACTTTTATTGTGGGGCATGTGACTAAAGAGGGGACAATAGCAGGACCGAAGGTGCTGGAACACATGGTAGACGTGGTTTTGAATCTTACTGGCGATGAAGATCGGCAATGGCGGTTTGCGAAGACGCAAAAAAACCGATTTGGGCCAATTGACGAGGTAGGGGTGTTTGAAATGACGGAAAAAGGCATGGAAGATGTGGCTAATCCTTCGGGAGTGTTCGTGGAGGAGGTTCAATCAGGGGTGCCGGGGAGTGCGGTAGCTTGTTTGATGGAGGGGACTCGGCCGGTGTTGGTGGAAATCCAGGCGCTGGTGGTGGAGTCGACCTTGGCAATGCCCCGTCGAGTAGTGAATGGAGTGTCCCTTAATAAACTCCAGGTATTGTCGGCCGTGTTACAGAAGCGATGCGGTTTGTCGTTGGGAACCAGAGATATTTTTGTGAATGTGGCTGGGGGATATCGAGTCACGGAACCGGCGGCAGATTTAGCGATTGCGATGGCAATTGCCTCGAGTTATTACAATAAAGCAATTGATCCAGGAGTGGCATTGGTGGGGGAGGTAGGGTTGTTAGGAGAGGTGCGGCGAGTAGGAATGGTCAAGCGGCGCAAAACAGAAGCAAAGAAATTGGGATTTGCTCGGGTGATTGGGCCGGAAGAGGAAAAGACAGCGAGAAGTGTGGTTAAGAAATTGTTTGCTAAATAGCTCCTTTTTTTCTATTTTGTCTATTTTTTGTGGTTATTTGAGGTTATTTTTTTCCTCAAGAAGTTTACTAGTTTTTACCAACGAGGGGAAAATACGATTATTGGCGTAGGAAGTTATCGGAATGCTTCGAAGTTGTAAGTGAAGTGGGCGGTTAAAAACAGGGGACAAAAGAGGTGAAAAACAAAAGGTGTTCAATTTGTAGCTCTTTTTCGGTGTTTATTCGTCTTTATATAATTGCGACAATTTGGAGGCTTATCAATTTTTATATGCCGTTCGATTTTTTGTTTAATTGAGAGACAAATTTTTTTGTCAGTGAGAGATTGATTTTGATAAAAAATGACGATCAATTTATTGCGACTATAAAAAGCAGAGAAGGGGGAACACAAATTTGAAGCTCAATCGCTGGTTGGCGGACAAAGCGTCAAAGAATAATGAATAAGAGTCAGTTGAATGGTCAAATAGCTGAATAGTGAAATTGTTGAATAGTGTAGTTTTTGGATTTGCTGCAAAGAGGCCAATTTTACTATGGTGGGAATTTGGAGGATGAATTCGTGCCGATTTTTGGTGGTTTGGTGCCTATTTAAAGTGACCAATTTGTGGTGGAGAAGAAGAAACGGGGGATTTTGGGGTGATTGACGAGCTCATTCCTGGAGGAAGTGATGTTTTTATAGAGAGGATCTGATTTTTAATATATTTACTGGTTTTTCACCTGCTTGTTCACACTATAAAAAAGTTATCCACAATGGGGGATATTTGTTAATTTCCAGGCTAAATACGTAAAAATATAAATATAGGATATGTGTTTTTAAAACATTCTATTTTTATAGGTTTGAAACTGTTGACAAACTGTGTTATATTGAGAATATAGTCGAGTAAGGAGGTATATGAAGCTAGGATTTTGGAAAAACTTAAAAGAGTTATTTCAAGACACAGCTGCTGTATCACCTGAAGACAAAGAAAAAGCGTCGTTTCGGCAACAGCTGCTGTTAATGAAGCGATGGAACCAACAGGTAGTATCTGGTTGGAAGTAACCTTAAAAGATATTGGATCTACTCTTTTACTTTACAAAAACGTTGGCAAAGCGTTGTAGAGTAGCTGGCTCTTGTAACAAAGAGGGAAGCGACTTTAAGTAAAAAGGGAAAAATTGAACATTAAAAAAGCATCCCTAGCGCTGGTTCGAGGCCCACGAATAGCGATGCTTTTTTACTTTGTTTAACGCATTTGGACAGGAAATGCGTATTAACGTGCTTCTATATTTAGCACGGGCAGCTTTAGCAGGCAATAGGTTTTGTTTGCTAATTTTGTTGTACCTCGAGAAAAATTGAGAGGATTGAGGCAATTTTGCTAATCGTCTCTATAGATAACGGGTGATGAGTTGGGCAGGCTTATCACCCGTTTTTTATGGCTAAAAAACCTGTTTTCCCGCTGGTAAAAAGTGGTAAAAAGGACTGATAAATGTGAGGAAATGTGATGTTTCCGTTTTGTGGTTTTTGATGAATAAAGGTGAACAATCTCTACTCGAGGTGGGTGGGGGAATAGGCTTTATTTGATTGATTTTTAGCCTGGGAAGGCTGTTGTTTAGAGATTTGGTTGATTTATTGCGACTATGTCGCGTATTGTTTTTTGGATCAATATCGATTATTTTCCTTTTCTTTCATCACTGATTATCTTTCTTCTCCTTTCAAAAGTGAAAGGAGCAAAGCTTTGACTTAAGACGCACCATCAATTCAGGATCCTTGTTTCCCTTCATATTATCGCAGCTAACTAAGCCACGAGATTCTCTCTTGGCTGTCAGACAGGAGCTGCGATCATAATGGAATTCATTCCAACAAATCTTGAGTTGATGTGCTAATTAAGTCATAAAAAAATAGAGAAAATCTCAAATGAAAAAAGGTCCAGATAAAATTTTTGGAAGAAGTGGAGGGGAGGGGGTTCTTGGGTTAAGATAGAGACATGGGAAAGTTTAAGCCAAAATTGGCGGGTGAAGTCAAGGTCCGTCCAGGGAAGAGAACCTTCTGGATGGCGAGGCCTTCAAGAATGTCGGTGGTTTTGAGTTTTTCGGGGGTAGTGTTGGCGTTTCTGTCTTTGTTTGCGGCTGGAGTGCCGGTAGTGCCGATGGTGTGGTATCGGCTTAAACCATCAGTGACGACAAATTTGGCGGTGATTTTGCGGAAGCCAGTGGCGGAGGCTCAAGATCGGCCGGTAGCTGAAGTGGATACTTGGCAGCCACCGATTGATGAAGCTTTACCAGAGGGAGGGTGGTTGGCGATTCCTTCGATTGGGGTAAAGACTGAGATTGTGGAACAACCATCGGAGAGTTATGAGGAAGCGTTAAAGCAGGGAGTGTGGCGAGTACCAGAATTTGGGACACCCTTAAAACGAGAGCAACCAACGATTTTGGTGGCACACCGATTTGGCTATTTAAAGTGGACTAACGATTATCGACGGGCCCATTCATTTTTTAATTTGCCGAAGTTGGAAATTGGGGACAAAGTGTTAATTTCTTGGGGTCAGCGAGAATACGTGTATGAGATATATGGAGGAGATGAGGGAGAGCAGATTTCGGACTATTCGGCGGATTTAGTGTTGTATACCTGCAAGTATTTGGAATCGCCGATTCGGATTTTCAAATATGCGCGGTTGGTCAGAGGAGAAGAGAGTTAAATAATAATTTTGTTACTTGAGAAAAATTGATAGTTGACATAGACCTATATTTATATTTATTATGAAAGTATAGTCAAAAAACAAAGGAGGATATATGGCTGAGGGACAAGGGGACGGATTGGATTTAGGACAAAGGTTGGACAACATTGGTAAAACTGAGATCAGTCGACGAGGTTTTTTAAAGGGACTATTTAAGGTGGGGCTGGCTGCGACAGTTCCTGAGATACTGGCCGCGTGCGCTCCAAAACTCCCAGTGGAGGAGGGACGACAATCATTTGAGTCGTTATGTGCATCGAGTTATTCAATTCGGGAATATGACAGTTCAGGTGAAAATGGGGCTACGCGGCTATCGACTGCATTAAATGAGGCGATGAAGGAGCGGTATGACAGTAAGAGAGAATGGGCATTTGATAATAACATTGACACTAATTATGTTGACTCGACGGTTAAGGTAATGGTGATGCAGTTAGATGAGGCGAATGGGAAGGTTGTTGGGGTGTATTTGGTGAACGATTGGCGTGGTTTTTATAATGAGGTAAATGATAATGATTCATCTACTGGAGTGAACCAGGAAATTGATACGCATGAGTTATTTGTTGGCAGGGGAGTGGTGGCTGTAACGAATAACAACGTGATGAATTTTGGAAAACTGCTTGATATTGCGGAGCAATCATATGAATCAAATCCGTCGCTGCCAGTTAAGTTTGACTTTTATTCGCAAAAAACACAGAAACGAGTGGAACTTACAGGTGGTGATGTATTTGCATCGCTGCGTGACTTTAATTTGCTGGACCAAGCAGTGGGTTTTCCTCAAACTAACAAGTAGATCAAGGTTGTTTGATTCTGAGTTTTTTTGAGATAAAGATTATGGATAAAGGTTTTGACACTGCAACTAGAATAATGGCAACTGACTTGCCGGAAATAAAGGCGCCGAGTAGTGTGGCGAAAAACATGTTGTCATTGGCGCAGGACCAGGAGCAGATGCGTGATCGAGTTCAGACGGCGAAAGTTTTGGCGGTGACGGGAATCATCATTGCTTCTGGAAGTTGTGGGGGATTGGCTCTCTGGCTTGCGCAGACGGAATGGGCCAAGCAAATACTTGAGAGTATTGGGCGATAATTTCTGAGAGGGTTGATTATTCGGTCCAGGAAATGGCGCCGCCAGGACAAGAGGCGATAGCGGTATCGATCTCGGCTTCGGTGTTGCCTGATGGGTTGACGACAGTGGCTTTGCCAGTGTTGGGATCGATGGCGAAAGTGGCGGGAGCCAGAGCGGCACAAGTGCCACAGCCGATACAAATATCTTGGTTGACTTGAGGTTGTTTCATATGAGTTCCTTTGTGGTAATGAGTAACGAGTAGAGGATAGCGAATAACCAATGAAGAAGCAAGAAGGGGGATTATTTAGCGTCTTTGCCGGGATCGCGCTGTTTAGCACGGTGTTTAGCACGGCAGATAAGGCAGTATTGGGGTTTTTCTAAGCCTTTTGACTGGTAGAAGCGTTGGTCGTCTTCGGTCCAAATAAACTCATTGTGGCAGTCTTGGCAGATAAGGGTGATATCCATGGGGCTATTTTAGCAGATTGGTTTTTTGAATTTTTTTTTGTACAATACTCTAGTTTTGGGCCTGTAGCTCACTTGGTAGAGCGCTTCTATGGCATAGAAGAGGTAAGGGGTTCGAATCCCCTCAGGTCCACTTAATTAAAAACCCCGCTCTCTGGCGGGGTTTATTGTTTTTGTTTTCAAAGTGGTTTATTTGTAGTAACTTTTGACCTGGTAGAGGACATAGAGGGAGATGGCGGTGCCGACAACTAAGCTGCCGAGTTCGAAGGAAATGAGACTGCTAATGGCGGTTAAGATGACGCTGTAGAGCATGTATTCCCAGGCGATGCGTTTTCTGGCAAAGAGTCCAGGGATGGCCATGGCAGTCAAGATAACATTGCCGATGACAAAAATGATGGAGAGAGAAAAGCCAGTGAAGGCATGGAGGCCACCTAAAGCAGCGAAGGGAGCAGCCACGGCACTCAGACCGAGAACGCCAAGCACGAGAGGGAGGGAGAAAACAATGCTGATGACGGCAATGTAGGGAGAGAACTTAACGATGAGTTCTCTGAAGTTTTCGGGGAGGGCGGGAAGTTTGGCAGACATATCGTCGACTTGTTTGTCGAGCTTATTTAGTGCAGCAATCATAGGTGATCCTTTTTGTACTAGTTAATACTTTAGGTATATAGTGCCATAGAAAAATCCCTCGGTAAAGTGCCGAGGGATTTTCTCCGGGATGAATGGTTGATGTTTTTGTTACGGGTTGATGTCGGCAGCAGGGGCCGTGGGGTTAGTGGTGGTCACATCTTCTGGACCAGCGTTGGCAGGAAGGTTGACTTCAGCATTGGGAGTAGGAGCTGGAGGAGCAGTTTGAAGTTGGGTTTGAGCGGGAGCAACTGTTTCAGCGGTTTGAGCTTGGTTTTGCTGAGGAAGCTGTTGAGAGAGCGCTTCTAACTCTTGGCGAGCTTGGGTGTAGTCGGCCGATTGAGGATCAGTTAAGGAGAGGGTTTGGCGCATGTAGTCGTAAGCAGCGACAACATCTTGTTTTTCCTGATAGGCGTGGGAGAGGTTGTAGTAGGCGTTGGCATAATCAGGTTTGAGCTCAGCAGCTTGTTGGAAGAGTCGGATAGCTTGATCGTAAGCACCCAGTGAATAATAGACGCCACCGAGTTCAACACGAAGAGCGGGGTTTAGAGGATCGGTTTGAATAGCTTGGGAAAGAGTGGCGACGGTCCATTGATCAGCGTCTTGAGCGGCATTGATGAGGGCGCGGTAAATGGCGGCTAAGTTTTCCCAGTTGGTAGCGTTACCAGGATCGATGCTGGCGGCAATCTTAGCTTCACGGATGGCTTGTTGGATGAGTTGAGCAACATTGTTGCGGTCGTCATCAGTGATGTTTTCGTTGCCAGCGATAGCGTTGGCAAGAGCTAAGTTGGTAGCAGCATAGGAGCGGCGGTAGCGGGGGAGATAGGGGTTACCCAAGATGGCTTCGCGTTGTAGGTTGTAAGTGGTTAAACCGTCGTTGGCAGCAGCAGCATCGAGAGAGCGTTTGAAAGTGTTCTCGGCGGCATAAGCCTTGATGGAGAAGACCATGGTGGTGATGGCTAGGCCTAAAAAGAGGACTGCGGGGAATACCCATTTAAAGGTAACCATCCAGGCTTCAAATGTATGATAGGAATCGCCTTCTTTTCGAGTAATCAATCCGTAGGGTTCAACTTTTGAGTTTTTATCAGTTTCGATTGTAAATACTTCAAGGCCGGCAAACTTGGCGGCCATGGCCCAGAGACCTAAGACAACCATGAAAGCAAAGTAAAGAACGTAGTTGCCGGGGATTAAGAAGAACAAGATAGCTATGGCAAAGGCGGTGACTTTGAGGGAGCGAATTTGAATACCGCTGGTGGAGTTCTTGCTCAATTTAAACATACCGACAATGAGACTAATAAAGAAGGCAAGTCCCAGTAAACCGACGGTGGTGAGTAGGTGAAGAACCTCAGTGGTGGAGTAGTTGAAGCGGATGTTCCACAAGTCGGTGGTGTTAAGCAAGTTGGGACGAAGTTGGTTGAAGGCATTGACAAAAGAGGCGGTACCGACACCAAAGAGAGCTGTTTTGGGAGCTTTGAGAGTGTCGATGGCGATGGCATAACCAGTGCCAAAAGGAAGGAAAACAGGGGCAGTGTCTTTGCCAGGTAAGGAATAGACGGAGACGACTAAAATGGCGGAAGCCATGATAGCGGAAAGGACAAAGAGAGCCACTTTTTCGCCGGGATCAGTTTTGGTGAAGGCGAGAATTAAGCCGAGAGCGACGGTGGGGATTAAGAAGGTAAGAAGGGCGACGGGGCTACCGGCAGGTGTAAAGACTAAGGTGTTAGAAAGTTGAGTGCCAGCTAGTTGGTTGATGAGGTTGCTCAAGCCAAAGCCAAAGCTTTGGAAGAGAGAAATGATGGCAAGGACCGTACCGGAGCCGATGAGGGTGTAGGTAGCTTGGCGGATGAAGCGACGCTCAGTAATGAGGTTAGTGCTCATGGCCACGAAAAGGCTGCCAGCTAAGAAGAAGCTGCCGCGACCCATGAGGGCTTCAACCACATTGGTGGGATTACTAATAAAGGTAGATAGCAGATGGATGACACCAAAGCCAAAAAGAGGAGCAATAAAAGGCAGGACCTCAAAGTGAAGGGTTTTGGTGGTGAGGGTGCGGATGGCGTAGAGCACGAGAAGGATGCTGGTTGCAGTAATCAAGAGGAAGAGTTTGTTGGTGTCGTAGAAGTTGGTGGTGGTGGGGAGCATGAAGAGGGGGAAGAGGGCGATAGTAATAAGTGAGACGATACTAGCAACTTTGCTGATCGTCTTCTCAGCAGAATGGGTCATAGTGACCTCCTTTATAGTGTGGTGTTGGTCAAAGCGCGTTGGCGCCGAACCAGACTAAATAATTATGGTGTGACATCGCTTCGTTTGGGTATTTGTTCAAACCACAACGAAAGTTGAGGCAGAGTGTGATGCCATACTTCATTTTCAGTATGCCGATAAAGGAGGGGTGGTGTCAAGCGGAAGAGGGGGAGAAAATCTGAATGATAAATAACAAATGATAATTTTTATTTTCTTTTGTCACCAAAAGGAGCAAAAGTGTTTTTCATACGTTCTTTGATCAGGAATAGAGGTTACTTTAAATATTATTCACAGGAACTCCTGTCAGGTACAGCTTGACAGTCAAACATCCTGTGATTATCAAAGGAATTCGTTACCTCTTTTCTTTATCAAAATCACTCAAATGAAAAAGGTTAAGAGAAAAGGGCGAAAAAAGGAGAAATTGATGTACTGGTTTAGCGATTGATATAGTTTGATGTAGCAAAAACAGCCATTTTGGAGCAGAAATGACTGTTATTGTTTGATATATAAAATTATGTTTTGTAGTGGTTACTGAGCTAGGATGCCGATCTCGAAATTGGGGAGAAAACTTCGGGCTTCATCGGAGTGGGGAGTGCCGGGACCCATGGGACGAGTGTTGAAAAGTTCGGTGGCGTCAATGCCGCAACCAGTATAAATAGTGTCGCCGCCGGGATGGGTGTCACCAAAGTTGGACACGTCGTAGACTTTGCCTTCAATGGCCATCCAACAATCTTCGGGAGTGGTGTGCTTTGCGATATCGGCCAACGTATAGCTGAGTTCCATAGTGGTCTCAGTTGTGGGGGAAGCCTCCATGGAAGTTTCAACAGTGGGTTGAGGGGAGGGAGCAGCAGCTTGAGGGAGGAGGGAACAACCGGCAAGGATTAATCCAGACGAAGCAATAATTGCTAGAGATGAGAACTTCATATAGTGTCTCCTTTTTTATATGTAACCGTCAAAACACCAGTGAGAAAAATTGGTGTTTTGACAGGGCCTCGAACCTTTGGTTAGCATTAGGGTTGCTGAAGATTAGTTTCGACCTGCTTCCAGTTTAAGATATGCCAGAAGGCATCAATGTATTCAGGTCGGCGATTTTGATATTTGAGGTAGTAGGAGTGTTCCCAGAGATCAAGACCGATGATGGGGGTGAGATTTTGGGCGAGAGGATTATCTTGATTAGGAGTGGAAATAATTTTGAGGTTATTTTGGGAATCGGCGACGAGCCAGGTCCAGCCAGAACCGAAGAAAACGGAAGCTTTGGCAGTGAACTCCTGTTTAAAATTGTCGATGGCGCCAAAATGCTTGACTAGGGTTTGATGGACTGATTCAGGAAAAGGTTGATCAACTTGAGGAGAAAGAATACTCCAGAAGAGGTTGTGATTTAAAACTCCACCGGCGGTGTTGTGAATGGCGGGATAATCTTTGATGTCGAGTGTGACAAGCTCTTCAAGAGAAGAGGATTGCAAATCAGGAAATTCATCAAGGGCGGCGTTTAATTTGTCGGCATAGCCTTGGTGGTGTTTGTTGACATGAAAATCCATGGTGGCAGCATCGAAATAGGGTTCGAGAGCCGAGAGTTCAAAGGAGGGAGGAGTGATTATGTGTTTCATAGTGACACTACTATATATTTAGTGGTAGTTGATGTCAAGGGGGTGGAAGTTGGGGAATAGAGATGTGGGCTAAATAGCCTTTGATTTGTTGGTATAATCAAGGCTATGACATATGATCATAAACAAATTGAAGACTCGGCCTTCGCTAAAGCTACGGCGAGCAAGGAAAGTGGCTACAATCATAAAGTGATTGAAGAACGGTGGTTGGAAAAGTGGCAGTCGATGCCAAAGGTGGAGCGTGAGGCGGCAGAGAAGTTATATTTATTGTTTGCTTTTGCCTATCCCTCTGGTTCAGGGCTACATGTAGGTCATGTAGAGAGTAAGACGGCATTGGATATTTTGGCGCGGTATTATCGAATGAATGGACGTGAGGTATTTTTCCCAGTGGGTTGGGATGCGTTTGGTTTGCCAGCGGAAAACTACGCCATCAAGACGGGAATTCATCCGGCGGAAACCACTAAGAAAGCGATTGAAACTTTCCGGCGACAGATTAAGCGGATTGGGATTTCCTATGATTGGGAAAATGAAATTGCAACAAATCATCCAGAGTATTACAAGTGGACTCAATGGTTGTTTTTACAGATGTATAAGAAGGGGTTGGCGTATAAGGGTTTAGGGAAAGTGAATTGGTGCCCCTCATGTATGACGGTGTTGGCTAACGAGCAGGTGGTGGATGGTAAATGTGAGAGGTGTGGCACAGAGGTGATACAAAAAGATTTGGAACAATGGTATTTCAAGATTACGGACTATAAGGATGAGCTGATTTCTGGTTTGGATCAGGTGGATTGGCCGGAGCCGACCAAGCAACAACAGGTGAATTGGATTGGCAAGAAAACGGGAGTGAAAGTGGGTTTTCGGATGAAGGATTTTGCTCAGGAAAACGAAATGGAAATATTCACTACCAGGATTGATACGATTTTTGGAGTGAGTTTTATGGTGGTGGCGCCAGAAGTGGCTCAAGAGTGGATTGCCGATGGGTGGAAAGCGCCAGTTGAAGTGCAAACGTATGTGGAGCAAGCATTTAAGAAAACTGAGGAAGAGCGGCGAATTGGGGAGAAGGATAAAACCGGAGTGGATACGGGCTTAAAGGCAGTCAATCCAGTTAATGGGGCAGAAGTGCCAGTCTGGGTGGCGGATTATGTGTTGATGGACGTGGGCACAGGTTGTGTGATGGGAGTACCAGCTCATGATGAGCGAGATAAGGCGTTTGCGGAGAAGTTTGGCTTACCTATTATTGAGGTAATCAAAGGTAAAGCGACGGAATATGGAACGTTAGTTAATAGTGGGGAGTTTGATGATTTAACTACTGAAGAAGCGATGGAGAGAATTCCAGCGAAGTTTGCTGAAGTGATGAAAAAGACAACCACGTATAAATTGCGTGATTGGTTAATTAGCCGGCAGCGCTATTGGGGAGCCCCAATTCCGATTGTGTATGATCCAGAGGGGAAACCTCATCCAGTTCGTGAGGAGCACTTACCTTGGTTGTTGCCGACGGACGTGGATTTTAAACCCACTGGTGAATCGCCACTCAAATCGAGTAAAGAGTTTGTGGAGCGAACAGAACGATTGTATGGTCAAGGTTGGCGGCCAGAATATGACACCATGGATACCTTTGTGGATTCGAGTTGGTATTACTTGCGGTATACCGATGCGCGCAACCCCGATGAATTTGCGAGTAAATCGCAACTGTCTTTCTGGGCGCCAGTTGATTTTTATATGATTGGGCCAGAACACATTGTGCTGCACTTGTTGTACTCGAGGTTTTTCACTAAGTTTTTGCGAGATGAGGGGTACGTAACTTTTGATGAACCGTTTATGAAGATGCGGCATCAAGGAATGATTTTGGGTCCGGATGGGCGAAAGATGAGTAAGAGCAAAGGAAACGTAATTGATCCAGATGAGATTGTGGAAACG